>CAYGNU010000330.1:0-5674 GCA_964351175.1 uncultured Roseivirgaceae bacterium
TCATCCCCAATAGATTAAAGAAAGAGAGAGAATAACTAAAAAACTTTTTCTAATCATTATTACTAAAAATTAAACCTGAACTGATATAAAAAATCTTAAGAGCCTGCTTGTTCAACAGTGAAGTTAAATGCGTCAGCAACCTGTTGTGCAATGGCATCTAGTGTTTCAGCTTGCACATCCCAAAGTCCATTTTCACCATCATTGGTTAAGTCTATGAGCATTGCGTCCACTTCTTCTTTTGAAAAATAAGGTTGATTTGTGCCGGGTTTACGTGTGAATTGTAGGCTGTAAATGAAACCATAACCTTCAGATAAGTCGTGCAATGCTGGGCCATAAAGATTGTAGGCAGTTCTGTTTTCAGGTAAGGTCAGTTTTCCCTGTATCATATAGTAAACGACTCTAATCCCTATAATTTCTGAAATGAGTTCTCTTATAATATCCGCTTGAGCATCACGCAGGGCATAGTCATTGGCAACTATCGCAGCACGGCCTAATTTGAAAGCATCAAAAATCTCATCAGGCATAGTGGCGAAGTCCTCATCTTGATATAATCTACCAATATATTTATTCACAAAATTATCGTCTTGACCCACTGTCGTATTGGCGTTTGCAGGATTGGGTGCATTCCCGTAAAAATAGCCGAAAGCCTCATCCCATTTGTGTTCCATAGAGGTATAGGGCTTACCATCCTCATTTATTTTGGCGTTGTTATTCGCTCTATTATCGTTTTCGTCAAGTATCGAAGTACTTAGGTAATTGTTGAGTGCTTGATCAACCATCAAGGAGCCTATCAATCCTTTAACAATAGCCTGGTCGTATTCCAATCCTTTGGCATTTACATAACGCACACTACTTCCATCTGCGAGTTGCCCTGCAACGCCTGGCGTTGCGAGCACTTGTGAATTTTGAAAAACTTCATCTGCTTGCCCTGCTATCCAGGTTTCAAAATCAGTCTTTATGACGCTACTTGTAGCCGAATTTGTAGAAAAGTAGTCAGTAGAAGCAGCTACCTTACTTCTTATGCTCACTTCAGAATTATTTAAAATAGAAGAGGAGAAAGGGTTTGCATCGCCACCTTCAGCGGTCTGATTGCTAAACATTTCCATCAATTCACTTGTAGATACAGTGAAACCTAGGAGCGCACTATTGAGTTCTTCCGCCATTTGAATGCGATTGGTCTGACCTGTAAAATCGACCGTTGAACTCCCGTTTCTTTCGAAGCTATAATTAACTGGAACGGTTATAGAATTGTTGTTTTCATCGTCAGTGCATGACAAAAAACTGATTAATAGGACTGTGAAAGTAAAACTTTTTCTAAACATAATTTTTATTTAGATTTAATATAAATAGATGACAAATATAGGCATGGCAGGTTTTACCCCAAACTTATTTAGAATAATTTTAAATAAAATTTCAGCACGTTAGTAACCTTTTTTATTGTTCACAATAATGCCCACTGCGACTATCTTTTTAAATATTAAATTAAGACCTGAATAACTTTCTTATTAGCCCAGTAGTTGTTATTATAGCTATCAATCGAATTTGAATTAAATACCCAGCAATGCCCAGAACTATAATAGTTTCTAATAGATTACCCGTTAAAGTTTTAAAAGATAAAGAAGGTGTGCTAAGTTATGTTCCTAGTGAGGGCGGATTAGCCACAGGTTTGAGCTCAATATACAAAAGTGGTAACAACTTATGGGCCGGATGGCCAGGCAGGTATTTTAATAACAAAGAAAAGAAAAAGGAGGCTAAAGAGGCTTTAGAGAAGCAGAATATGGCTCCTGTATTTCTCAGTCAAGAAGAGATTAAACTATATTATGAAGGTTTTAGCAATGAAACTCTTTGGCCAACATTCCACTATTTCAATCAATATGCGTTGTATAAGAAGTCTTATTGGGACGCATATGAGAAGGTAAATCAGAAATTTTGTGATGAGATATTAAAGGTAATTGAGCCAGGAGATAAAATCTGGGTTCATGATTACCAGCTCATGCTAGTACCTAAGATGATAAGAGATAAACACCCTGATGTTAGTATTGGTTTTTTTCTCCATATTCCTTTTCCATCTTTTGAGGTGTTTAGATTACTTCCATGGAGGAGGCAACTGCTTGATGGTGTTCTTGGGGCTGATCTAGTAGGGTTTCATACGTATGATGATATGCGTCACTTTTTAAGTGCTGTTAGTCGCGTTTGTTATCTAAGTAATCAGCACGGTCAAATATTGAAGGATAGACGCTCTGTCGCTACTGATTCATTTCCTATTGGTATTGATTATGATAAATATGCAAAACAGGCAGCAGCTCCTGAGACTTTGAGTAGAGAAGTTGAGTACAGGACTTCACTTGGGGGGCAGAAATTGATTTTGTCAATTGATCGATTGGATTATTCTAAAGGTATACCTGCCAGACTACAGATTTTTGATATTTTTTTAGATCAATACCCTGAGTATATTGGTAAGGTTTCTTTACTTATGGTAGTGGTTCCATCTAGAGATAAGGTAGGTAAATACAAAGATCTCAAAGAGGAGGTTGATTTACTTGTAGGTAGAATTAATGGGAAGTATGGCGCAGTTAATTGGACTCCTATTCATTATTTCTATCGGTCGTTCCCACTTGAAGACTTGTCTGCATTTTATAGAATGGCAGATGTAGCCATGGTTACACCAATGCGAGATGGTATGAATTTGGTTTGTAAGGAGTATCTAGCAAGTAGGTTGGATCAAAAGGGAGTGTTGATTCTCAGTGAAATGGCAGGTGCATCTAAGGAGTTATCTGATGCATTAATCGTTAATCCGAATGATAAACATCAGGTTGTTGAAGCAATACACAGAGCACTAACAATGCCTGAAGAGGAGCAGATTCAGCATATTGCTATTATGCAGAAAACGCTCAAAAAGTTTAATATTCATCATTGGGTTAATTTATTTATGAATAAACTAGACGAAGTTGCTGAGAAGAGAAATGAACTAGCCACTAAGGTATTTGATAAAAAGTTAGAGGATAAAATGGTTAGTAAATATGTGTCAGCTGAAAGGCGCATGCTTTTCCTTGATTATGATGGGACTTTAGTCCCTTTCCATAGTGATCCGATGGCGGTGAATCCTGATAAGGAGTTACTCGATATTATTACAAAACTGAGCAACGATCAAAAGAATAGAGTAGTAATTATTAGTGGCAGAGATAAGTCTACTTTAGAAAAATGGTTAGGACATTTGCCAGTAGACTTCATTGGAGAACATGGTGTGTGGCTAAAAGATAAAGATGGTGATTGGAATATGGCTGAAGGCCTCGATAACAGTTGGAAAGAAGAGATAAAGAAGATATTAGATATCTATGTAAATAAGACTCCTGGATCATTTATAGAAGTTAAAGACTATTCTTTAGTGTGGCACTACCGTAAAGTAGAGACAGGTTTGGGTGAATTAAGAGCTAGAGAAATTATTAGCCATCTAAAATACCTGTCTGTTAATATGAACCTTCAAGTACTTGAGGGTAACAAAGTTGTCGAGATAAAAAACATTGAAGTAAATAAAGGAAAAGCAGCATTGAAATGGTTGCAAAAAAACAAACCTGATTTCATTCTAGCATTAGGTGACGACTGGACCGATGAAGATACCTTTAAGGCATTGCCGAATAAGGCTTATACCGTAAAAGTAGGTGGTATTCATTCGGCAGCTAATTATAGCGTTGAGGACTACAAAGATGTCAGACAGTTACTTACGGCTCTTACAGAAAGTTAGGAGTATCTAGTTTTTTACTAATTCTGTACGCTGCATTAACAAGACCTACGTGGCTGTAAGCTTGTGGGAAATTACCCCACATGCTTCCATTAGTGGCATCAACATCTTCACTGAGTAATCCTAAATGATTGCTGTAAGTAAGGAGCTGCTCAAAAGTTTCAATGGCTTCATCCATACGTCCTACACATGTCAGTGCTTCAACATACCAAAAAGCACAAATAAGAAATGTCGTTTCAGGTTCGCCAAAATCATCTTTATGTTTGTATCTAAAGAACAAACCTTCTTTAGTTTTAAGGTCCTTTTCTAAGGCCTCTAAATGTCTTTTTGCAACATCAGAATTACCATCTAAGTAGTTCATCATGATAAGCTGAAGGTCGCTCGCATCTAAGTTAGAAGTGCCTATCGCCTGGGTGTAAACACCACGTTTTTTATCAAAACAAGCTTCAATTTTATCAGAGGATGCTTTGATTAGCTTATCCGCCAATTTTTCAATTTTCTTGTCACCGAACATGCGGCCTATTTTTTTGGCTGCAGATGCTCCAGCCCAATGGAAGAGATAAGTATATGAGTGATACTGTGCAAAATTTCTAAACTCCCAAAGACCAGCATCAGGCTCATCCATAAGCTTTTCTATTTTGGAAAGGAGATCATATACTAATTTCAATGATTCGGAGCGCTCATCATTGATAAAACGCTTATCAATATAAAGGGGGAGGAGTGAAACTAATACTTGTCCATATACATCATTTTGAATATGAGTATATGCCTGATTTCCTATCCTGACTGGCTTATTTCCTAAATAGCCAGGCAGATCTAATATTTTTTCATCAAGATTTGATGTTGCTGAAATACTATATAATGGTTGGAATCTATCTTTAACCTGGACTGATATATTTACTATATAATTGAAATAACGTTCAAGTTCTTCAAAGTGACCAATATTGTTAAATGCAGTGAGGGTATAATATGAATCACGCATCCAACAATACCTATAATCCCAATTTCTTCCACTACCATCGGCTTCAGGCAAGCTGGTGGTGCCAGCAGCTATTATAGCCCCTGTATCTTCATATTGGTGTATCTTTAACGCCAAAGCAGATCTATTGATTTTAGCTTGATGAAAATTGCTCACACTCAAGTTTTTAACCCATCCTTGCCAGTATAATTTGGTTCTTTCAAGAAAGGCCTCACAAGTGCTTTTTAAAGAAGCTTCTAGTGGTGCACCATAAGTGAGTACCAGATATTTTGCTTCATTTAAGACTATGGATTGATCGTTTATTATGTAGGAGAGTGGAAAGTCGGTAGTTAGTCTCAACTCCTTCTCCATTCCCAAGTATTCTATATGATTACTGGCTTCATATTGCGTTGGATGTATCCTCCCGTAATCGCCCACAGGTTTACACGTTACTTTAATCCTTGGTGATCCCTCTAATGGTTCAATCTTTCTTATAAGCATCAAAGGCTTATAATACCTATCAAATTGATAAAAGCGTGGAGCAAAATCTGTTACTCGGTATTTTCCATCCTCACTAGTTATTTCTGTGCAGAGAATGTTAGTGTTTTCTTTATAGTACTGATGACTTTCTTTTATTTCACCATGCGGCAATAAAGTGAATTCCCCGCCATTTTTATCGTCTAAAAGCTTCCCAAAAATAAAACTGCTATCAAACCTTGGCCAGCACATCCATTCTATACTAGTGTTTTTTCCGATATGTGCTTGAAAAGAACAATTGCCAATGAGGCCCATGTCATAAGTATGTCGCTTCGCCATAAAAAACATTTTATTAAATATTAAAACTAATGTTTACACAATGGTTGTGCAAATTGGAAGTGGGAGTAAAAGTGTCTCGGAAACCAGATCAATGCTTATAACTCATTTCAAACGTTATAGCCTAAAATAATTTATTTTAATTTATTCGCTGCTTCCAAAAT
>CAYGNU010000331.1:0-5673 GCA_964351175.1 uncultured Roseivirgaceae bacterium
TTTTTACTTCTTCGTACCTAGGAAAAATGCCTGCATCGGGAATTTGCCCTTCTCTAAATCCTGAATAGCATATAGCCCTATTCGGTCTGAATTCTACCAAATTCTTCTTATTCATACCTAAAGTCTTGATTAAATAGCCTTATTAATAATGTACGTGTTAGTACTTAAGGTTTTCGTCTTTATCCCAAATTCCCCAAAAAGCTCCTACATCGCCTTCCGATCCTGTTTTCCATGATTCATCAAAAGATGAGAAATAGAACATTTCGATATCGTCATTTTCTGACCATAGTTGTGCATTAATAAAATACTTCAATGCATTTGGTTCAGATGGTTCAGCTCCATGAAAAGTCTCGCCTTTATTCGGCCAACCTGCTTCAGAAATAATTACTCTTTTACCCTTCGCTGCATTTACGGCAACATTATACATCTGCTGCATATACACAAAAGAGTAATCGATATGGCAACCTTCCCAATAAGGATAGCAATTCGCAAGTATTACATCACAAGCTTCGGTGATCGCCGGACGGTGTTCAAATTCGTAGTATGCGTCGACGTATCCAATAGGGATGTCCGGAATTTCGCTCTTAACACGAGCCATAAACCCCAATAATTCTTCTTCGGTTAAATCATTCCGATACATTACTTCGTTACCAACAGCCGCGATATCTACATAGCCGGCTTTAGCTGCATCAATAAGACCTTGTATCTCCTCTTCATTCTTTTCAGCATCAGTTCCTAGCCATGCCCCAACAAGGGTTTTAATCCCATACTCTTTCGCAATCTTTGGAATAAGTTCATTGCCATCTGTACAAGAGAATGAGCGAATCCATTTTGTATAAGGTTTAATGATCTCCATTCTTCTGCGGATTTGCTCTTCTGAAATTTGATCACCGGGCTCTTGTCCTTCTACATACGGACTAAAACCAATTCCATGCATTCCGTTTTCAAGTACCTCTTTAAAAACCTTTTTTAAATCTTCGTCAGATTTGTTAGTAAAATCTTGCCCTAATAAGGAAAGAGCTTTTTCTGCTTTGTACGACATATTCTAAATAGTGAGTTGGATAATAGCTGAAAATTAATCGGACAGAATATACCCTAAACTTTTTTTTAGATGCATGGTTTTTTTATAAAAGTTCGATTTTTATTAAAAACCTAATTCTCTTCCTTTTAATAACAACTAAGATGAATCTGAGTTCTGAAAACTTCAACATAAGTTCATCTCGTAACAAAGCTCCTTCTTGGGAACGAGATAAGAAGTAACAAAACCAGCTAAATGATTTCTTCCCTAATCTTAGATAAAGGCATTGTTCTTATCATTGATTCACATTAGTTAATAGAACTATCTTATAAAATGCGCTCTCTAAAAATCTTAAGCTATATAATGATCACGTTTATTGTTCTAATCGCCGTACTCGGTATAACTACTTTTTTGTATATGAAACAGGCTAAATTCGGGAAAGCTCCTTCAGGAGAACACCTTCAACAGATTACTGAATCACACAATTATAGAGACGGGATGTTCAAGAATATTTCTGAAACCCCTGATTTAAGTCCGGGTCATTCTTACCTGAGTGTTCTTAAAGATCAGTTTTTTACTTCACATCCAAGAACAGCTCCCAAAGATGTTATTCCTTCTGAAAAAGTGGATCTTTTTGAAATACCAGAAGATGAAAATGTACTGGTATGGTTTGGGCATTCGTCCTATTACTTACAGTTAGACGGAATAAAGATTTTGGTCGATCCAGTTTTTAGTGGAAACGCCTCCCCTATTCCCGGAACCGTAAGATCGTTCAAAGGAACAGATCGCTATACTCCAGATGATATCCCCGAAGTGGATTTTCTGATTATCAGCCATGACCATTACGATCATTTGGATTACAAAACCATTACCACGTTAGAAAGTAAAGTAAAAAACGTAATATGTGGACTTGGAGTAGGTTCCCACTTTGAACATTGGGGGTATTCTTCTGAAAAGATTAAAGAACAGGATTGGAATCAAACACTTCAAGTAGATTCCGGTTTTTCGATTCATACACTTCCCGCTCGTCATTTTTCAGGGCGTGGATTCTCAAGGAAGAACACCCTTTGGGCTTCATATTTGATTGAATCGCCTTCCATGAAAATTTATGTAGGTGGAGACAGTGGCTACGACTCCTTCTTCACTGAAATTGGAGATAAATTTGGTCCGATTGATCTTGTGATTCTTGATAACGGCCAATACAACGACGCTTGGAAAGAAATTCACATGCATCCCGAGCAAGTAGTACAAGCCGCCCACGATTTGAAAGCTAAACAGCTCTTTCCGGTGCACTCGTCGAAGTATGTTCTGGCTACCCACTCCTGGGATGAACCTCTTAAAGAAGTGACCCGACTTAATCAGGAAAGCGGAAATCCGATTCCTCTTTTCACCCCTCTGATTGGTACAAAAGTAAATCTGGATGAATCCAGCTTTGACTTTAGCCAATGGTGGGAAGGAATAAATTAACAATGAATATCCTATTAAATGGGACTGAAGTTAAAAGAGAACTCTTCACTATTAATAGTGGATTAAACTATGGAAGGTTCTTTGATCATGAAGCTGAAAACTTTGAAGTGAAAATCCCTACTTCTGAGTTAGTCCCCTTAATTGAAAATGAGTACAATAAAGCCAGAGATGAGATCAAAGAAGATGACCAAGCCTATGATGACACTTCGGAGTTTACCCATACTAATTACTGTTCTTTGTCTGAATTATTTACTCATGAAGTAGATTTTGAGGAGGTAATAAAAACCTATCTGGATCGAATACTTCTGGAGAAATTATTCCCCGATTCAGAACTCAATCAATTTGTAATAAATAGTACCGACTCAATTACAATAACGGATCATATTATTTCGATAAAAGGCAGAGCTTTTAAGCGGAGTTAGTTAGTGCTTATAGATTCTCACTAAGAATAAGCTGATGTTTGTACTTTGTGATTAAAACCTGTTTATTCATGATATTCTGTTTAAATATCAGAATATCATGTGTAACACTTAAAGATCAAAAACTGGGATATCATGAATAGAGTTCATCATATTCCGTTGTTGTATGCCATGTGTGTAGCGTAAAAACCCACCGCACATTTTAGCACATTTGGTTTTTGCCAACGCACAAAACCTACCCAAAAAAACCAAAAGAGCTAAAATCACCCACCGCTCGGTTGAGCTGTTTATAAATTATATTTCGTTATATTTTGTACCTTGCGGAACAAAAAAGAAGCTAGAATAAAACATGCAGCTTAAAGAAAAAATATCTATCGAAGAGGTCAATGGACAAACCTTTAAAATCAGAACGGTTGAACCTTCTGAACATGGTCTAGCTGCGTTCACTCATTACCTACATAACAATCAAAACGGAGTTTCACAGTTCTACAAAAATGATGCAATAGAGCATGTAAGGAATGTTTTAAATTACAAATTCCCACAAGAAGAGATCACTTCTAAAGTTGCTGAGGAAGCATTACAATATATGCTTTTTGACTTTAGGAATAACGTTCCGTTTCCTGACCCTGAACAACCAACATTCAGGTTTATTGACTTATTTGCAGGAATTGGAGGTTTTAGAATCGCAATGCAAAGCTTAGGTGGTAAATGTGTATTTACGAGCGAATGGGACGAACAAGCAAAGAAGACTTATAAAGCGAATTTTGGTGAAGTACCATTTGGTGACATTACACAAGAGGAAACCAAAAATTTTATCCCTGATAATTTTGATGTCCTTTGCGCTGGGTTCCCATGCCAAGCATTCTCAATAGCAGGGAAAAGAGGCGGATTTGAAGATACTAGAGGCACTCTATTTTTTGATGTTGCTGAGATCATAAGAAGAAAAAAGCCCAAAGCAATCTTTCTCGAAAACGTAAAAGGTTTATTTAATCATGACAAGGGAAAAACTCTGACAACCATTCTCAACGTATTACGCAATGATCTTGGATATTTTGTGCCAGAACCTAAAGTTGTTAATGCGAAGAATTTTGGTGTAGCACAAAACAGAGAACGAGTATATATTGTCGGCTTTAGAAATGATCAAAATATAGATGAATTTCAATACCCAGAGGCTACCGATACAGAAAAACGTTTTAATCATATTAAAGAAGAAGAGGTCGTGTCTGTGAAATATTATTTATCTGACACTTATTTGAACACCTTAATTAAGCATAAAGAAAGACATGCTGCGAAAGGCAATGGCTTTGGTTATGAAATAATTCCCGATGATGGTATTGCTAATGCAGTTGTTTGCGGAGGTATGGGACGTGAAAGAAATTTAGTTTATGATCATCGATTAGAAGATTTTACTCCTGTAACCCATATTAAGGGACCTGTGAACAGGCAGGGCATTAGGAAAATGACACCAAGAGAGTGGGCTCGACTTCAGGGTTTTCCTGATGATTTTATTATACCTGTTGCAGACGCATCTGCTTACAAACAATTTGGAAATTCGGTAGCTGTTCCTGCGATTCAAGCTACTGCTCAACAAGTATTGAACGTACTAGAAAAGAATGATGTTAAAAGGAAATAAGGGTGAATGGAGTGAACTCTATGCATTTTTTAAATTGCTTCATGAAGGTCAACTAATATCGGCTGACCAAAACTTAAATAAAACAAATTCTTTTCTTGATGTCGATTCAATATATCGTGATGACACAGGAAAAGTATTGCAATTCAGAATTACCAATCAAGGTCAAATAGAAGTACTTGATATAAAGAGTGGGAATATTTTAAAGAGTTTTAGTCAGAATGATGCAAAATCCATGGCTACTGAACTTTTAGCAGAGATTAAAAAACTAAAAGGAAGTAACATTGATTTATCGACGGAGAATAAGATTAAAAATTTCCATATACATCAAGTTAAAACCA
Source organism: uncultured Roseivirgaceae bacterium (assembly GCA_964351175.1). GTDB lineage: Bacteria > Bacteroidota > Bacteroidia > Cytophagales > Cyclobacteriaceae > Fulvivirga. Next base: position 4,876 of record CAYGNU010000331.1, read on the forward strand.
AGTCACAAAGCAAGGGTGACATTAAGATGTTGGTATATGATAGTGTTCATGGATTTTCAACTGAACAGCAATTTAGTATTAAGTCATTTTTAGGAAGTAACCCCACCTTATTTAATGCAAATAAGACAACTAATATTATCTATAGAATTACCGATAGCAATGGAAATCCTATTTCAAACAATGATATGCTTTTAGTTAATGGCATACAAAATCCGAAGAAATACATTAAAAGAATCCAAAAGATTCAAGCCTTAGGTTACAATATAGAATTTGACTCTTACTTTGATAGTACTTTTCATCTTAACCTGCAACTAATCGATGGGGACCTTCCTAAAATATTGGCATTTATTGTTCTGGATAAATATGTGAACCAAAATGTAAAGATTAATGATATAGTTGATAAACTGAATACTTCTAACCCCCTTAACTATGACTTATCAAAAGGACATAATTTTTATGATTATAAACTGATTAATTTTCTTGTAGAGGCTGCACTTGGTATGACATCAAAAGAAGTTTGGACGGGACATTACGCAGTAATCGGTGGATTAATTATTGTAAAGACAAATGCAGATATTGTTTGTTACCACCTTGTTGATTTCAATAAATTCAAGCAATACTTGAGAAATGCATGTAAGCTAGACAACCCTTCAGGCTCTAAAATGGGGTATGGTGAAGTATACCACGAAAATAATGATTCGTTCATTAAATTAAATTTTCAATTTAAAGCATAGTTTTTAAATAAGCTGGTTTTTTCAATTTGAGCTTCCCCCCTCACAGTCATACACATTGCCAAGT
>CAYGNU010000332.1:0-5660 GCA_964351175.1 uncultured Roseivirgaceae bacterium
GTTTCTCAAATTATCAATACCTCATACGGTACGAATTTCTCAGATTTTATCAATGATCTGAGACTAGAAGAAGCAAAGGGTGAGCTAATTAGGAACCAAAGTAAATCCGTTTTAGAAATTTTATATCATGTTGGATTCAATTCTAAATCAAGTTTCTACGACCACTTCAAATTAAAAACCGGAATGACTCCTAAGGAATTCAGAAAAAAAAGTTTATTTAATCCGGATTCGTGATTCTGGACGCAATACTTATTCTTTATGTTTTGCTTTGTTGAAAATAACAAAGAACAAAATGCGCAAAAACTTAAAAAGAATTGTAATTGGCCTGATAAGTCTTATTCTCTTCATCTTCATTGGGCTATTGTTAGCAATACCATTTTCAAAATCAGCAGAAAATGAAGTGTTTGACCCAGGACAAGAATATGAAAAATTGGTTTTGACAGGAGTCAATATAGTCGATGTAAAAACCAACGCTATTCTTCAAGGCAAAAGTGTTTTCCTAAATCATGGTCTTATTGAAAATATTGAAGACGACTCATTAGCAGATTATTCTGGTTTTCAGCAAATAAATGCAATAGATAAATATATAAGCCCTGGCTTAATCGATATGCATGCCCATATTTTCGATAGAACTGACCTCACTCAATACTTATCGCACGGTGTTACCACTGTAAGAAACATGATGGGTTTGCCAATGCATCTTAGGTGGAAAACACAATTGAAAGAGGGTAAATTTCCGGGCAGTAGAATGATCACGGCAGGACCTACACTTAATGGAGAAGGTGAAGGAGGCCCCTTTCATAAAGGGCTTTCGTCTGTCGATGAGGCGAAGGCTTCTGTTCAATCTTTTAAAGATCAGGGCTATGACTTTATAAAAATTTATGATGGGATCAACCCTGAAATAATGACTGCGATTATGGAAACTGCAAAGACACTAGATCTGAAAGTTGCAGGTCACCCTCCCCGATCATTGAATGTAGAGCAATTGGCTTCATCTGGAATGCAATCAATAGAGCATGTTGAAGAGTTATTTCAAGGATTGTTAGATTACAAATTTGATGAGATCGGTGCCCTTAATATAGCTCAAGTGTTTGCTAAAAATAACGTAAAAGTTTGCGTCACGCTTTCAGCCTATCACCAGATTTATCTGGCTGTAGTAGAAAAACAACCATTTATCGATGAGCAATTAACACATCCTATTAATCCATTCATAAAATTTATCGGAAAGCAGCAAATGGCAGAATTTCCAACTTTCTCTCAAGAAGGATACGACTGGACAGTAAAGAAATATGAGTTTATGGAGCAAATAGTAAAAATACTAGATGAAGAAGGTGTCGTGCTCCTTTTTGGGACTGATACGGGACCAAGCCTTACCACTCCTGGACAAACAGTTCATGAGGAAATACAGCTCTTAAAACAGGCAGGACTAACCGATAGCAAAATTTTAAAATCCGCTACAATTGATGCAGCAATGAATCTAGGCTTGAGTTCTGAAATCGGTTCAATTGAAGTTGGTAAAAGAGCTGAATTTCTTCTGTTAAGTACCAATCCTCTTGAAAATCTAAAAATACTGTCTAAGCCCGAGGCAGTCGTCTATGGGGAACATTATTACGATGTTGAAGCAGTCGAAACATTAAGAGAATTGGGGGGAAATAAGCAAGGATGGTATATTACGTTAGGGAATTTCTTAGAACATCTACTGATGAAATAGAAATAGGATTTGAGATGTAATAAAGAAATCTCTGAATACTTTTTTACTACCATTCACTGTGTCAATTCGCAAAATACTTACTTCTAAAAATCTTAAATAAGATGACTATTAAAATGAAAAATATAAAGCTCATTAAGGTAAATCCTATTCTTATATTCCTTGTCTTGATAATGCCATTACGGGAGGTCTATTCTCAAAACATAATATTCACACGACAAATAAATAATAATGATGATCTGATGATCATGGATAAAACTGGTAATGTGATGAAACTAACAGATCATCCTGCTAAAGACAGCAGCCCGATGGTCTCTCCAGATGGTAAAACGCTAGTTTTTACATCAGAACGTGTTGGTTGGTGGAAGATCTGGACCCTTGATATGAAAAGCAAAGAAGTCAAGCAATTGACCAGCAAAAGCTCTGCAGCTTATAGTCCTTCTTGGTCTCCAGATGGTCAATCAATTGTATTCACTTCGACAAGAGATGGAAATCAGGAAGTGTATATTATGGGACTAGATGGCTCTAATCAACGAAATATCACTAATACTAAGGAAGATGAGGCAATGCCCTTCTGGGCCATGGACGGATATATTTATTTTTCATCGGTAATAAATAACTACTACCAAATCTTTAAATGTAAACCAGACGGTACCAATAGAACACAAGTTTCTTTTGGCGAGGGAGATAAGCTAATGCCTCAGCCCTCCCCAGATGGAAAGAAACTTTTGTATTACGGAAATCAGGACAGTAACATGGAAATTTACCTTTTTGATCTTACCTCTAAAACCACAAAAAGACTAACTGAACATCCATTGATGGACATGCGTCCACGATGGTCTCCTGATGGCGCAAAAATCGTCTTTGAACGTGGAAATAAGGGTAATAATCACCATATTTTTATAATGGATGTAAATGGTGATAACCTGAAGCAACTGACCCGTCAATACTATAATTACACGCCATCGTTTGTTCCTCTAGCAGAACTTAACTAAGAAATTATGAGACTACAGCTATTACTTTTATTCTTTGTACTTGGGTGCTCAGTTAAAGCACAAAACATAATTTATTATTCTTCTGAGTAAGATTCAATGGGACGCGATCTCTTTGCACTTAACACCACTGGTAAAAAGGAAAAGTTGAACCAGAATAAAGGCCAAGGTCATTATACTCATTACATTAACCCAAAGCTATCTCCGGACGGAGCAACCTTAGTCTTTCAAACTGATATAGATGGGTATGACCGCTATGCCATATGGCCTACTAACAATGATCGGACTGAATTGAAAAGAAATAACTCAAATTAAAATAACAACAAAATGGTAAAAAATTTAGAGTTCGAAGGCCACTGTGCCTTTGCAGTAAGTACCGGAAAAACCAATGTAATGTGAGCCCCATCGGATTACTCATACCCACTGACATACGCTAAAGGCCTTCGTGAATCTTCATTACGTTACGATTTCGACCAACGTGTTTTTATTGGTCGTTGGTTCTCAACTCATCAGTATTCAAAAACAAAAGACCCTGCACAAATTGTGCAGGGTCTTTTGTTTTTGAGCCCCCAGTCGGATTCGAACCAACGACCTACTGATTATGAATCAGCATTGATACTTTAAAGTTTAGTAAACCATTAAGCTCATAAGGCATTTTTATAACGAGATGATCTCTTACACCATTTAATTAAATTGCGTTAAACACAGGTGTAACGGTTTCAAAATTTTAATGTGTGTGTTTATGTGTGCAGCACATACATATAAACAATTTCAAACACTTCACCACCCTAAATCTAGTCTTGAAGCTGCAAGCCTATTTAAGGCTTTTAAGTTTCTTCTTCCACTCAGGTTTAGGTGGGCGCTTGGTGAAGTCTACATAAAAGCCAAAGCGGAAATTAAACTTTTTAGCAAAAGGCGATACATCCTTTTCATAAGTCAGATTGTATAGCACCTGCATATCTCCATTAACATGCTTACTGATTTTATAATCTTTACCAAAACCAACATAAACTCCTTCTTTCCATTGCCGCTCAGTAACATCAGCACTAATGGTTGGCACATTTACCCTGAGCCACTCGGCTGTTGATCTAAAGTAAAACCCTTTCCATATGTCATAAGACAGCGCCACTCTGGGGCCGTAAATCGCATTATTTTGATTCACATTTTTACCTTCATCCGTCAAGCGTATGCGGTACATGTAGCTCGTCCACAGACTCAACTTCATATTGTATTTTAACCCGAAGATGGGTGCCAAATCAAGCCTGGTTTTATCAAGGTTCTTGGTAATCTCCCAAATAAGGCCCGTATAAATGCGATCTCTGAATTTAACATCTTTCAGCTGGTAAGGCCTGGCTTTTTCATGTTTATTGATCAGTGAGTCTACATTAATATCTTTTAAATCAGCCACTTTGACCTTCGCCTGTACCATGGCAATTTTATCTTTATACTCCTTGAGCAAATCATTGGATACATGTTTGGACTTCTCCATAATCCGCTGCTTTACAAACTCCGGATCTTTGTACTTCTCACCTACTTTAGCCTGCTCCTCAAGCTCTGCACGCATTTTTTCAAATTCTGCCGATTGGCTTAACTCTTCTTCTACCCCAAGGTTTTTAATCACTTCTTCCTCAGCCCTCTTTTCCAATTCTTCAGTATCTCCTTCTTTAGCTTTTTTTATATCTTCATTAATTTCACCAGCTTCATCAAGGTAGCCTTTGGTTTCATCTATAACATTTCCTGCCGTTTCTACTTCTCCAATATCATTCAATGCCGATTTAGGCTTTTCCTTGGCTTCATTTACTTCACTTTTTACCTTATTAAGCTCCTCGCCTATGGGATTGTCAATATCGGGTTTCAATTCATCAACTGGCAACTCAATGTTGCCTTCTAGTGGATTGCTCCCTTCTGGTAGATTGAGGTCTCCTACCCCTTCCGAAAGCGGATTTTGATCTAATATGCCATTGGTATTCAGATTATCCGTATTTGGCAATCCTTCCGGAAGTTTAGACTGATCTATACCATAGAGTTTGCTTTTTAGCTGTTGTGTAACACTATCTGCTTTGGCTTGAGCCTTATTTTGCCAACTGTTAAGTTTCTCATTGACCATATCTGGATATTTGTTGACCAGACTATCCATCTTGTTTTCATACTTATCAGTAGGCAGGTTGAGGGCTGAGAGACTGTCTATTTTATGTTGGGTTTGAGTGGCCAGCGTTTCTACCTTATTGGCCAATGCCATGCTGTCTTTTTTAGACTGCAGTGTCTGCTCTGCTTTTTGTGCGAAGTTTAAATCTAATGTATCTGGCAGCTCTAGTGTTTGGAGACTGTCAAGCTTATAGGACAATTTATTGGAAAGGCTATCAGTATTATTGATAACACTATCCGCCACCTGAGCCTTCAGTATAACGGGAGAAGTAAGAAGCAGTACTGCTAAAAAAAAGCGCATTTGTTCCAATAAAATTACTATTACAAATCTATGATTTTTATAGGTCTTAATGACTGTAAATTGATGATAATAGTTGTGGATTAAGAAATAATTTTACGACATTCGGAATCACACTCTGCTGCTGGTTCAAGTTTGAAACTAACGCTGGTTCAAGTTTTTAACTTGGACCTTTTACGTTATTCGACAAATCCTTTACATCATTCGATCATCTTTATTGGAACCAAACCTTTACGCCCACTGTAATCAGCTGCACTACTGTACAAATAATCTTCAGGCTCGGAGACAAACCCTGCGACTACAGGATTGGCATGTAGGTAGTCTAGTTTTTGTTGCATTGTGTAATTATCAGAAAGTTCAATTGGATGGTTATGCTGTTGCCAAAACTGATAAGTTTTGTTATTAGAGTTTTTACTACCTGCCCTTTCAAACATTCTAAGCATCCACTCTTTTCTACTCTCCTGCTGATTTTCATTTATTGCTTTCAAAATAGACTTAGAAGTGTGCTTTTTTAAGT
>CAYGNU010000333.1:0-5660 GCA_964351175.1 uncultured Roseivirgaceae bacterium
TAATCTGATTTAGGAAACTTAAAGTTCTAAATCATGAAACAGTTATTACTACTTCCGCTTTTGGTCATTGTTTTTTCAGCTTGTGAAATCACTGTAATAGAAGACCCAAATCCAGTCATTGTAGTTAATGATAATAGAGATAGGTTTACAGGGTATTTTGATGCGGAAGAATTCAGTAAGACTCAACGCGTATTTACACATTTTACCATTCGCGTAGTTAAGTCTTCTAGAAACAATAATGTTATATACATCCATAATTTCTACGGTTTAGGCATTGAGGTTTTGGCTGAAGTTAATGGTAATGACCTATACATACAAGAACAAGATATTGATGGGTATCATATTGAAGGTGATGGATATCTTGATGGGGGTGATTTAATACTTTACTATTCAGTATTTGATCATTTAGATCCTTATGCTCATACTGACATTTGTGAAACTGTAGCTTTCAGATAAAAATAGTTGTGTTGTTGTTTAGTTTTGAATCCCGTTCTTGGTAATACCGAGAGCGGGATTTTTTTGCCGTTCGTCAAGAAACAAACGATTTAGTTGATACTTAGTATGAACCTTTAGAACAAGCGTGCGTAACTTACAGCGGTAAACAATACATAATATACTTCATGAAGAAATTTATGCCAGTGCTCTTTATAGGGCTTATTTTTTCAATTGTAACTTTTGCTCAGAAGCCATATAATCCTAATTCGGCAGAGATACTTTTAAAGATTAAAAAGTTAAATTTCCTAGGCACTGTTTTATACGTTGCTGCTCATCCAGATGATGAGAACACTCGTCTAATTGCATATTTGAGCAACGAAACATTAGCCAATACCGCTTATTTGTCCATGACTAGAGGTGATGGGGGGCAAAATCTTATTGGGCCTGAAATTAGAGAAGGATTAGGAGTCATCAGAACACAAGAACTATTAGCTGCCAGAAGAGTGGATGGTGGCAAACAATTTTTTACTCGTGCTAATGATTTTGGCTATTCCAAATCAACAGAAGAAACTCAAAAAATATGGAATAGAGATCAAGTGCTCTCAGATGTAGTTTGGGTTTACAGAAATTTTAAACCAGATGTTATCATCACAAGATTTCCGCCAGATGAAAGGGCAGGTCACGGTCATCATACCACTTCAGCCATATTTGCTGCTGAGGCATTCGACCTTGCAGCTGATAAAAATGCTTATGCAGATCAGTTAGAATTTGTTGAACCTTGGCAGGTTAAACGCCTATTTATGAATACAGGCAGGTGGTGGAGTCCTGAAATTAATAAGGATACTCCAGGAGTCTTTATGATTAATGTAGGTGATTATAATTCATTATTAGGAACTTCTTATACAGAAATGGCCGCTTTAAGTCGTTCGGAGCATAAATCGCAGGGTTTTGGGTCAACAGGACAACGAGGAGAATCATTAGAGTTCCTAGAGCCTGTTAAAGGACAAGAAGCAAAGTCAAATATTTTTGAAGGAGTTGACACATCATGGAAAAGGGTAAAAGGTGGTGATAAGATTGGTGATATGATTAATAAGGTGATTTCTAATTATAACCCACAAGTGCCATCTGAAAGTTTGTCACAGCTTTTAAAAGTTAGAGATGAGATACTTCTATTGAAAGATAGACATTGGCAGGCTATGAAGCTGAATGAGGTAGATGACATTATTAAATCAATGCTTGGTCTCTATGCGGAAACTAAATCTGAAGATTACAATGTGAGCCCAGGTGATATTTCAGAGCTTTCTGTGGAAATTGTCAATCGTTCAAACATTCCTGTAAAGTTGGAGGCAGTATCTATAGATCACTTAAAAGATACTACCACAAACATTGTACTTTCTAATAATGACAAATTGGAATTTAATACAGCTGTTACTATTCCTGAAAGTTGGGGTTATTCAATGCCTTATTGGTTGAAAGAATCTGGTACATTGGGAACATATAAAGTAGAAGATAGGGCATTAAGAGGAACACCTGAAAATGCTGCTGCTATTGAAGTTTCTTATGCCATTGATGTTATGGATCATAAAATATTGTTGGAATCACCAGTGATATATAAATGGAATGATCCTGTGATGGGAGAGCAATATAGGCCATTTATAATCACTCCTCCAGCTTTTGTCAATATAGAAGAACCAGTGTACATTTTTTCAAACTCAGAGCCTAAGAAGGTCAATGTTACTGTCAAAGCCAGTAAAGCCAATGTTTCTGGAACTGTAAATTTGAATGTACCTAAGGGCTGGAAAGTTGAGCCTCTAAACCAAAATATTAATTTGATTTCTAAAGAAGAGGAAGTAGTAATATCATTTAATGTAATTGCTCCAACAGGCCAAAGTACAGGTGATATGACAGCAACTGTTACCGTAGATGAAAAAAATTATAATAATAGTATTCAGACCATAGCTTATGACCACATTCCAACGCAAGTGTTAATGCCAATTGCTTCTTCTAAAGTAGCTAAAATTGATATTAAGAAAGAGGGGAATGTTATTGGCTATATTCAAGGGGCTGGTGATGCTATACCAGCTAGCCTAAGAGAAATTGGTTATGAAGTCTGGGAAATGAATGATGATGAAATTACTCCCGAGAATTTAGCTAAGGTTGATGCTGTAGTATTAGGTATTAGAGCATTAAATACAAATGATCGCGCTAAGTTTTATATGCCATATATATTAAACTATGTTTCGGAAGGAGGTACTATGGTCATTCAGTATAACACTAATCGTGGCTTAAAAACAGACGAATTTGCTCCATATCCTTTAACGTTATCAAGAGATAGGGTGGCAGAAGAAGATGCGAAAGTAACCATACTCGACCCTAAGCACCCCGTACTTAATTATCCTAATAAAATCACTGATGTTGATTTTGACGGATGGGTACAGGAGAGAGGCTTGTATTTTCCAAATGAATGGGATGAGCATTATACTCCATTATTATCGAGCCATGATGAAGGTGAAGATGCTAGAAATGGAGGTCTTTTGGTTGCTAAATATGGTAAAGGCCAATACATCTACACAGGGTACTCATTTTTTAGAGAGTTACCAGCTGGAGTTCCAGGAGCATTTAGGTTGTTTGTAAACCTTGTTTCTGCAGGAAAAACTTCAAACCCTTCAAATAAAAAAGTATCCAACTCTCAAAATTAAATGGAAGACAAGCCCCCTTTTTTGAATAAATGGAAAAACATCTATTGGCTTCTGATGGCTAATTTGGCATTTTTTATCCTTTTGTTTTACCTCTTCACCCTTCATTTTTCATGAGCACTATTGATTGGATTGTACTTTTTGGTACTCTTATTTTTATTGTAGCATACGGTGTATGGAAATCGAAAGGCACTAACAATATGGATAGCTACATAAGGGGTGGTAGCGATTCCAAATGGTGGACCATTGGACTTTCAATAATGGCAACACAGGCCAGTGCCATTACATTTCTGTCAACACCAGGGCAAGCCTATACTGATGGCATGCGTTTTATCCAGTTCTATTTTGGACTGCCGCTAGCAATGATTATCATCTCGGTATTTTTTCTACCCATATACTACAAGCTAAAAGTATATACTGCTTATGAGTACCTCGAAACGAGGTTTGATGTTAAAACGAGACTCTTAGCTGCATTTATTTTCTTGGTTCAGCGTGGGTTGGCTGCAGGAATTACGATTTATGCACCTGCAATAATATTATCATCATTACTTGGATGGAGGTTAGGTTATACGACTACTATCATAGGAATATTGGTTATAATCTATACTGTTTCTGGAGGGACTAAAGCGGTTTCTCAAACTCAGAAGCAACAAATGGCCGTTATGATGGGTGGGATGATCGTTGCTGGTCTATTAGTAATTTATTCGCTCCCTGACAATGTAGGCTTTGTTGATGCACTTCATGTAGCAGGTAAGATGGGTAAGTTGAATGTCGTGAACTTCGATTTTGACCTTTCAGACCGCTATAATTTTTGGTCTGGTATAACCGGAGCTGTATTTTTATTTCTTTCATATTTTGGAACAGACCAGTCACAAGTTCAAAGATATTTATCAGGTAAGTCACTGTCAGAGAGTAGGTTAGGATTGATGATGAACGGGTTGCTTAAAGTGCCAATGCAGTTTATTATATTGTTTATAGGAGTAATGGTTTTTGTATTCTATCAATTTAATCAGCCTCCAGTTTTCTTTAATGAAACCATTCGAACGGAGATGGCCACAACAGAAAAGGCCAAAGAATTTGAAATTATTGAAAATCAATATCAACCGTCGTTTGATGCTAAGAGGTTAGTTGTTGTTTAATTCGTTAGCGCACTTCAAGAGGGTGATGATAATAAGATTGATAATGCAGCATATTCATTAAATGAACTCCAGTCTAAATCTGATCAATTAAGATCAGATGCGAGAGACGTTATAGCAACAGCTTTACCAGATGCAGAGACCAATGATAAAGACTATATCTTTATGAATTTTGTAATGAATAATCTGCCAGTTGGTATAATAGGTCTTTTGTTTGCGGTTATTTTTTCCGCAGCCATGTCATCTACTTCTTCTGAACTAAACGCCTTGGGATCTACCACTACCATTGATTTCTATAAAAGAAAGCTTAACCAAAATGGTTCTGATAGTCATTATACACAATCGTCCAAGCTATTTACTTTAGCCTGGGGAATAATTGCCATTGTTTTTGCTTCATATTTATCATTATTTGAGAATTTGATTCAGGCGGTGAATCTTATTGGGTCATTATTTTACCCTATCGTACTAGGAATTTTTGTAGTAGCCTTCTTCGTTAAATATGTAAAAGGCAGTGCAGTATTTATTGCAGCATTGATAAGTCAGGGTCTTATCATTTATACACATTATTTAAATGTTGAAGGTGAAGCGGGCATTTTCACAATGGGATTCTTATGGTACAATGCTTTCGGTTGTTTACTTGTGGTACTAATTAGCTGCTTAATCCAGTTCATTACAGGTTCACCTAAAGAAACCTCCGTTAAAAGTTAAGATATAAAAAATGCCATCCCAATAATTAATTGAGATGGCAAAACTATCTAACCTAAACAAAAAATATTAGTTAGCATTCAGGTATCTAGTACCTGACGCATTTTTGATTTCAAATGTGAATTGATTATCTGCAACTGAAGAGAGGTCATAGGTTTTTCTGAAACCGTTTAATCCATTAACCTGCTCTTTATGAATCAATACACCCTGATTATCATAAACTTTAATGGATGTAGGTAACATTCTACTATCTGTATTCATTACAGCTAATCTGAATTTTTTACCATCATCAACATTAAGAATATTGGCGACAAAATTGGTTTCCTTTACAGGCTTATTTATCGTAATTGTTTCACTAAGTATAGTGCCATCAGGAATAGTTACATCAAAAGTATAATCACCATCTGGAAGTTTTTCCATATCATATGGTAACGAAAACCCATTCTTGTTAATTACAGTAGACTTATGGATTACTTTTCCAGATTCATTTTTTAATGAAACCTTTACCTTGCCCTGCTCTTCATCAAAATAGAGCAATTTGATATGCTCTGGATCATTCGTCATTATAGCCACTTTTTTAGTGTCGCTTTTGTCTTTTTCTTCTCCTGTAGCAAATGCGGTGGCTACCACCAACATCATAGCTACTGCTAATGTTGTTCGTTTCATTGTTGTTTTTATTTTGTTTGAC
>CAYGNU010000334.1:0-5607 GCA_964351175.1 uncultured Roseivirgaceae bacterium
CGGATCTTACCTCACTGGACAATGGACTGAATATCATAGAAGTGCAATGACATCGATAACGGTGCTAAGAAGGAAGTATTGATATGAAAAAATATAATTCATTAACTCTTATATCAATTGGAGCATTAAGCTGGATAGCAAGAGTAGCTTCTCATGAAATTATAGGACATGGTGGTGTAAATTATTTCTTAGGTGGTAAAGCTAAATCAGTTAGCGCTATGTACTTTAAAGCGGAACAAGTTGGGTTTTCCTTTTGGCAACAAAAATTATTTTTAGCATCTGGTTCAATTGTCAATATAATTTTTGGATTAACATCACTGATAGTTTTTTATCAATTGAAAAACAGATCGAATTTATTAGGATATACACTTTGGGTATTCTCAATCATGTGTCTTCTAAATACGGGGGGATATATATCATTTAGCCGTTTTTTAAGTTCAGGAATGGATTGGTCTCAATTCCTAATTAACCTGAACCCTCAGTGGTTATGGTACTTATTCGAACTTATAATCGGAGTGGCTTTAATAGCTACCGGATCATTATTTACATACAAAGGTATAGGAGAATTTCTGGAAAAAGGATCGACAAGGATAGATCGATATAAACTCTTACTATTTCCATATATGGCTTCCATATTAATTTCAGTTGCTACTTCATTTATGATTCCCACAGAGAATCGCGCACTTTTGGTTTTAGGGGCTTTTGGAAACTCTTTTTTTTTCCTAATCAGTATGCCTATCGTTACGGCAATGAAAAGTAAGAGAGTTCAAACTGGTCAAAAAGACATTGTAATCGCTAAAAATAACTGGATAATTGGAAGTGCCTGTCTAATATCTATACTATTCATTTACTACCTAGGTAGAGGTATTGACTTTTAAGACATGATGTACTTAATCTTTAGAATATGTTATTTGAGATGAAAAAAATATTAAGGATTGTCACGCAATTCAAAAAAAAGAAAAAGCAAAAACAAAATTAAAGTGATTCAGCAGTGTTGCTCAAGTAGCTTTAATTTTGTTTCTATTTTATAGAATTTCTTATTCCCCTCCAATCGGCATCAACGGATGAATTTCGATTTTGGTCGAGATGTCTTTGAAGATTGGATTGTTCTTGGCAATCTGTACTGCATCATTTATATCGTCAGCAGTAATATGAAAAAAACCTGCAACTACTTCCTTGCTTTCATTAAATGGGCCGTCTTTTAATGATCCATTGCTTTCTGAAACGATTCTACTACCAGACTTTTCGATTGGATTTGCTCCTTTTAAGTTGCCTTTTTTCATTAGATCTCCAATATATGCACTTCCATGCTCCATATGTTTTTGTAGTTGCTCTGGTGACAGATCAGTCCAAACACTTCCTTCAGTTTTGATAATTAATAGATAGTCTTTCATCGTTATATATTTTTAAATTTATGTATGTAGTTATGCATGGATAACAATTGAATTCAGAGAATAAGGACATCACTTTTTATTCTTTTTAATACATTCATCTAGTCTAGTCTTAAGCATTTTTTTTTCAGCAGGAAATGGTGCTAGTTTAATGGCTTTTTGAAGTGATTTTTTTGCTTTAGAATAGTCCTTTACTTGTTGTAAAAACTGGGCCTTAACTGAAAAAAAAAGATAATGGGATTTGATCACTTTGTGATTCTCGATACTTTCTAATTCATCAATTGCAGTTATTGTGAGTCCAAGCTGTGCTAGAACAATTGCTCTATTTAAAGTAACAATAGGAGAGTAGTCAATTGTCAGTAGTTTATCATAGAGCAAGAGAATACTTTTCCAATCCGTTGATTCAAAGTCTTTGGCTGAACAATGATAGGCAGATATCGATGCGAGAATATGGTACTTAGAAATATGTGTGCTTTGTGCAGCAATTGTTAGATTCGAAAATCCTTTTTCCATGACTTTCAAGTCCCATAACGACCGATCTTGTTCTGCTAAGGTGAGTATATCGCCAAAATCGTCTTCTCGTGCGCTAAATCGACAGGAATTAAGTTGCATTAGACTTTTTAAAGCGTAGATGTCAGATTTATTGGTAATAGAGCTATTTTTAATCAATATATCTACGAGTCGTATAGATTCCTCACAAAGCTGTACTCGTATTAATTGTTCTCCATTTGAAGCGCTATAACCTTCATTGAATATTAAGTATATTGACTCTAAAACCGCATCTACCTTGCTATCCAGGTCTTTTTTTGATGGAAGCTCAAAAGGTATATCATTCTCTCGAATAGTTTTTCTTGCTCTAACTAAACGTTTGCTAATATTTTCATTATTTGTCAGAAATGATTTAGCAATTTCGTTAATGCTAAAACCACATAATGTTTTGAGTATTATGGTAATTTGAGAATCTTTTGAAATTGATGGGTGACAACACATAAACATCATTCTCAGTTGGTCGTCTAAGATACTTTCATCGGAAAACACTTCGATAAAACTTGACTCAAAAAACCGATGTTCTTCTAAGAGCTGTAAATTTTCGAAAGTGTAATTTTTGAGATATTTTTCACGTTTAATGGCATTAAAGGCCTTATTCTTAGCAACAGTATATAGCCAGCCAACCGGGTTTTCAGGAATCCCATAATAAGTCCATTTGCTTATGGCCTCAATTACAGCATCTTGTACAATATCTTCCACTAATACTAGATTATTTGTGCCGAAAATTCCAGTTAGTACTGATATCATTTTTCCAGATTCGTATCTGAAAAAATGTTCTATCAGCTTGTTGACTTCAGGTAAATTATTCACTTATTATTTGTATTTTTTTTGCTATTTCTTTTATCTAAAATGATACACATTCATATTACTTATTCAGGTATTTCACTATTTCTTCAGAGTCACGTGCCATTAAAATTATTTTGCCTTCAGGAGAGACCAATATAAAAGTTGGGTAAGAGTCAATTCTAAATAAATCAGCAAATGATAAGCTCATAAGGGCAACTGGCCATTTGATATTATGCTTTGTAACGTATTTAAGAACAGATTCCATGGTGTCGTTACCGAAAACACCAATTATTTCGACTTCTTGATTATTATATAATTGTTTTATTGTTGACTCCTGCGTAATACACCCTCCACACCAAGTTCCTCCTACATCTATCAATAGATGTTTGTTGGGTTTAATGAATTCTTGTATTTCCCCTTTACGTCCAGATAGAAACTGAATTTTAATAGATGATATATCTTGACCTTCTGTGAAAATGAGCTTTGTCTTTTTATTCGTTTCTAAGAGCGATAATGACTGACCATTTTGTTCGATTGTACTTAAACTATAGTTTTTATTATATAAGAAAAATACTGCATTATGATCAACAGGTTCACCTTTTCTCAAGTAGGAAATTAAATCTTCAACTAGATTAATACTATCTTCTGTTATCAGAATTCTATCCCCATATTCATTTGTTTGGAAAGTAAATTGACCGTCAGCGGATTGATCGTAAAGAAGAATACTGATTGGTTTATCGTCAATCATAGCTTTTGACACCCTGACTGAAAGCCGCTGGGTTGTCAGCCAGTTAGTAGGAGAAATTAAGCTATTCTTTGGATACCGATTATTATACTTACGGTGTATTTGCTGTTCATTCGATTTATCAATTTGGCTTTTTTTAATTCGATAATGATATAAAGCAGAGCTATCATCACTATTTCTTAATGAAAGTATGAAATTATCATCAAGTTGTTGTGGCTCTCCATCGTCAGAGAAGTCAATATTCCCATTTTCATCTACATAAATCTTTGGATTGGCTCCCAGGTAATCCTCAACCAATAAAGTAATTTCACCATCAAACACAGCGTTTCTAATGCCACTGAAATAGATAAAACCATAGGCTGCTTTTTTTAGATCTATGCCTTTAGGCAAATTGCCTATTTTAACACTAAGCTGCTTATTGTGAACGGAGTCAGATTCTAGCTTGAATAATGGAACTAATCCAACAAGATCTGTATTTTCTCCAAATGGATTTACATATGTATTACTTAATGTGCATTTGAATTCTTGTCCAAGAGAGTCATTAATTTTCGTGATCAGAAAAAATGCAATTAGACCAAGCTTTATTGTATTTTTCATAATCTTTTATTTGTGCTATCAGAACAATTAAATAATCATGAACTAGTTTAAAATTCTGTAACAATCACTCTTTTTAGTTAATTGATTTAAGCACATCAGTATGTCTTTATAAGATTGAGCATCTAGCCCTTCAGTTTACTCGTTGCTTGCTCCATTTATCGATCTATTATCAATGTTTTTTAAGGGAGCGATAATAGATCGATAAATGCTATTTATTTTGTCTTTTTTTGGTGTTAAATAGAACTCACTTTGGTAGTGGCTTACAGCTAAACCAGCTTTATCACAAGCTTTTATTATAAGTTCCAATGCTGAATCTGCTCCGGTTATATAGTGACTAAAAAATATTTCGAAATCAGAGTTGGTCAATTGATTTAATTCTTCTATTTGAATTTCAAGGCTTATTGGCTTACCCAATTTTCCATATTTAGAGTAAAGTACTTTCATGAAATCATCTAAGGTCTTCACTCCATTTGTTAAAAATCGAATCTCAATATCTAATACAAAGGCAATAGTTGTACCACCTCCATATATATAATGCCAATTATTTATCTTGCTTTTACCTGCCTCCGCCAAACTGATTGTGTCCTTTGAATTTTTTTGAAAATAATCCAGTTTTGAAAATTGAAAAGCTAAAAATCTTAAGTGATCTTCACCATTGATAATCCCTGTTCTTAACAATGTGAGATTTGAATAATAGTTGGTAAACCCTTCTGAAAACCAATAATTACCTTCATAATCATCACTATAAATAAAATTTGTTCCATTCCAATAATGAAACATCTCGTGAGCAAGTGTATTAGCCCAAACAATTTTATTGTATTCAAGATCTTTATCGAGGAACATCTGATGAAAACTATTTGTATATGCTTCGCCATCTTGAATTATGTTTTTTGAAGCACACACCAAGTAATTAGCAGAGGGTAGTTCGCCAAAAATATTCTTATAGGCAGGCAGAATTTTTTCTAGACTTTCCTCTATTAAATCTATTTTGCTTTCGAAATTTGCAGGAGTGGCAATGGTAATAGACATATTATCATGTGACAAAACCTTTTCTTTATGTTGACCTATCATCAAAAGATTAAAGCCCAGTTCATAGTTGTTTTTTGCTGAAAATTTTGTTTCTGATAATTTCAACCAAGCTGTCGATACCTTCCAGTTTTCTGGAAGATCAAAGGATATCTCTGAAACATTGTTACTCTCAATTCCACTATAAATGAAAAGAGCCGATGTAGTCCAGAAAATGGTTCCATCTTTCCATATTGTTGGTCTTCCATCTATACCACCAGCTTCATCCCAATTGTATTTGTCATGAGCTAATTCTACTTGATAGTTAAGATTAACAATTGAATTTTTAGAAATGTCCAACTTCCACTTTTTCAATTCACTGTGCCATTCAAAATAAACAGGCTTACCCTTTTTATCGCTAACAGATTTTAAATCAACAAATTTTGTCCAGCCTTCTTTAATCTCGGGTGGAAATCCCCACGGCAGCATTTCTAAATAGGGTTCTTGTAAGTTAATTGTAGCGCTGATTTCAAC
>CAYGNU010000335.1:0-5559 GCA_964351175.1 uncultured Roseivirgaceae bacterium
TAATGAGAAGTAAACCCGAAAAACTGGCAATTTGTTTGAAGTTAAATCTCATCCACTGCTTTGATAATTTCCGAATGTATCAAATTTAGTCTACTTGAAAAATTCCTCCACGGTTTTTATGCATTCTAATCTACATAAAACAACCGCTCTATCTTTAGGTCTGAATTGAAAATTACCCATTGTTGTATATCCAACACCATTTCTAACTACTCCACCAATAATTGCTCCTTTGGGAAACTCAAGATTTTTTATCTCTGCTTCTGTGATTTTAGATCCTGCTTTAACAATAAATTCTAGAATCTCAGCATCAACACCATGGATACTGGTCAGCGATATAATATCACCTTGACGCACATACCTGAATATAAAGTTGGCTGCAATCAATTTTTTATTGATCATGGTATCCACACCTATATTCTGAGACAAATGGATATAGTCTATATTCTCAACCAATGATATGGTCTTTTTTACATTATGATTTTTAGCGACAAGGCAAGAAATAATATTGGTTTCTGAATTACCAGTAACGGCAATAAAGGCATCCATATCTTCAATTCCTTCTTCTTCTAATAGCTCAACATCTCGGCCGTCTCCATTAATGACCATCACATTTTTAAGTTGATCAGCCAATTCGAAGCATTTGTCCTTATCACTTTCAATAAGTTTTACATTAAACTTTCTGCTTAGGCCTTTAGCCGCATGAAAACCAACTTTACTACCCCCAAGAATCATCACATTCTTGATCTCCTGCTTTATTTTTCCTGATAATTTCAGAACTTCTTCAACACCATCAGGTTGAGAAATAAAATAAGCATGGTCACCTTCCTGAAAAACGTTCTCACCATGTGGGATAATGGTCTGATTATTTCTTAGGATAGCAACGGTAAGAAAATTATGAGATGGATTAAGGTGAGCTGTTTCCATTAAAGACTTTCCTTTTAATGGACTAGTTTCGTCTATAATAACACCTAGTAGAGAAAGTTTTCCCTCGTCAAAATCAAAAGTGTCTGTTATGGCTACTTCTTTAAGTAGTCTTTTAATCTCTTTAGCAGCTAAAGATTCTGGTGATATAATCTCATCAATTCCTAAATCTTTAAGGTCGAGCTTCTCTTTATTAAGTAAATATTCTACATTTTGAATTCTGGCAATGGTCTGCTTAGCACCCAAATGCTTACCAATCATTGAGGTGGTAAGATTTGCCTCTTCAGATGAAGTAACGGCAATCAACAAATCTGAGTTATGAACATCCGCCTCCTCAAGCACTTTGTAAGATGTAGAATTACCTTTCACAATACTAACGTCCAAAGAAGCTGAGGCTTGTTTCAGCCGTGTTGCGTCTCTATCTACAAGTACGATATCATGCCCCTCATTAGCCAATAATTTTGCTAGATGAAAGCCTACATCTCCTGCTCCTGCAATTATTATTTTCATAAGTAAAAGATCATCTAATCATTCATTCATCACCTGCTCAATTCTCAACCCTGCAGAAATAATCTCAGGTAAAGAATCCATACGCATATACTGTTGCAGTTGAAAAACATAAGGTCCGGTATGATCAAATTTATAATTATTTAATATTGGTAGTTGATGATCAAATACATCTCCCAACCCAGAGCCAAATGGCTCTCCTGTCTTAGGATCAAATAAATTGAAATTTATCAACTCCTGTTTGAGTTGATTTTCCAACGTATCCTTTAGCGTATAGGTCACATAAATATTTTCATAAGGATAAGATACCGTATTTCTAAGGTTAAAATACAAATTGTATTTCATGTCGGCATCCTTAATATTAAATTGAAATGTTTTGGTAGAATCTGCAATCCAAATTTTATTCGTTAAATCCAGGTTCTCTTCATAAATACGAGCGTCATCACAACTTATCAGAAAAGTGAAAATTACTACTACTAAAACTAATCTCATGATGGCTTATTATTGCTGTCTTGGTTGCGATTTTTAGGAAATCTTTTTTTTCCTTTTCTTCTTTTCTTCTTCTTGGTATCAGTAGCGTATTTTTTATCCATTCTCTCTAGATCACTGTTTATCGTTACCTCTTCTTTGATAGGCACATTATCTTCCTGAAGTGAAGAAGGTTTTTTACCGGCTTTATTGAGTTTGATAATTTCATTTACACGTTTCGCATCTATTGGAAACCAAGTATTTTCATCATCATACCCAAACCACATAATTTTTCTGAAAATGTCTGTTTTTTGAAGCTTCGCAAGACCGCGCTCTGTCACTAAAGGCTTTTCAATTTTAGGAATATCTTCCAGTGCATCTATATAAGTATCTAACTCATAATTAAGGCAGCATTTTAATCTGCCGCATTGACCTGAAAGCTTACTCGGATTTAAGGATAGGTTCTGATAGCGAGCGGCACTAGTACTCACGCTTTTGAAATCAAAAAGCCAAGTAGAACAACATAATTCCCTTCCACAAGAACCAATACCACCTAATCTGCCAGCTTCCTGTCTCAAACTTATCTGGCGCATCTCAACACGAATACGAAATTCTCCAGCTAATAATTTTATTAGCTCTCTAAAGTCAACTCTATCTTCTGCCGAATAAAAGAAAGTGGCTTTCGAATTGTCAGCCTGATATTCAACATCAGACAATTTCATTTCAAGTTTTAAATCATCTATAATCTGACGAGCACGGTATAGCGTAGGCATTTCCCGCTTCTTAACCTCCTCGTATTTTTCATGATCCTTTTGGTGAGCGATGCGGTAGATTTTCTTGATATCCTCGTTATTCTTGATTTTTTTCTTCTGCATCTGCAAACGAACTAACTCGCCTTGCATAGAAACATGACCCAAATGATGTCCATTAGGCACATCTACCACTATCGCATCACCTGTGGTTAGGTCAAGATTTTCTGTATTTCTAAAAAAGTCCTTGTGGCCACCTTTAAAACGAACTTCAACAATATCAAATTTATCGAGAACTGGCATATCCATATTAGAGAGCCAGTCAAAAACATTCATCTTATTACATCCCCCAGTTGCACACCCACCATTGTTGTTGCACCCGGAGACTTCACTGCCACCTGAACTACACGTTCCACATCCCATCGCTTAGTAAATTTTCATCTACAATAAAGATAAATAAATCAAGAGTCTAAAGTATTCGAGGAGCTAAAATATCTTTCCCAATGTCTTTTCTATAATACATGCCGTCCCACTTAATCGAGTTCACATCTCTATAGGCATTTTTTAACGCCTCTTCCATATCATCACCTCTTCCAATGATAGTCAATACACGACCACCATTTGTCAGAACCTCATAATCTTCTTGAACAGTGCCTGCATGAATAACTAATGAATTAGTCGCATCGGCTAAGCCCTGAATAGATTTTCCCTTTTCGTAGGAGCCAGGATATCCTCCAGAAACCAATACAACACCAGCCACACTAAAGTCAGCGGTCTCCAATTTATATTCACCCAATGTGCCTTCAGCAGCTGCCAGAAGCATATCGACAATATCACTCTGAATTCTTGGAATAACTACTTGTGTTTCAGGATCACCCATTCTTACATTATATTCAATTACATATGGCTCTCCCCCAACATTCATTAAACCAATAAAAATAAATCCTTTGTAATCAATTTGATCAGCTTTCAGACCATCAACTGTCGGCTTAATCACCTTCTCTTCAACCTTGTCCATAAAAGCTTTATCAGCAAACTTTACGGGAGAAACGGCACCCATACCTCCAGTATTAAGACCCGTATCCCCTTCCCCTATTCTTTTATAGTCTTTAGCTTCTGGAAGCACTACATAGTCCTTACCATCAGTTAATACAAAAACCGATAATTCTATGCCGTCTAGGTATTGCTCTATCAGCACCTTAGAACTCGCTTCTCCGAATTGCTTATCAAGTAGCATAGAATTCAAAGCCGCCTTTGCCTCTTCCAATGTCTGAGCAATAACAACTCCCTTTCCTGCTGCTAAGCCATCCGCCTTGAGCACTATTGGCATTTGACATCCATCAAGATAAGTAAGCCCTTGATTAATAGAATCTGCAGTAAAAGTCTGAGCATCCGCGGTAGGCACTCCATGCTTTTGCATGAAAGTTTTACTGAAATCTTTACTCCCTTCAAGCTGCGCCCCCATTTTACCCGGACCAACTAAGTTTATATGCTTAAGTTTATCATCAGCTTCAAAATAATCTCTGATACCATTGACCAAAGGATCTTCTGGTCCAACAACCACCAAATCAATTTCATTTTCAAGCACAAACTCTCCTATTGAAGGAAAATCATTGACATCAATGTCAACATTGTGAGCAATTAGATCTGTGCCGGCATTACCAGGAGCAACAAATACTTGAGTACAATTAAAACTTTGAGATATTTTCCAGGCCAACGTATGTTCACGACCGCCACTTCCTAAAACCAGTATATTCATGCTTTGAATATTATTTTATAAAGGCACAAAGTTATACAATTGACCATAACTTCATGAGTATACTAATAAAATGTACAATGTATTAATTGGCGTATTCAGACATGAATTTAATACGCATCAATCGAAGCTCCTCCTCAGAATAATCTTCATTATCCTCATCTTCTAACGCATCTTCGATACTATCGGACTCGGCATTTAGAAAATACTCAAAAATATCATCCTGCTTGTCTGTGTCTAATATTTCGTCTATGTAATAATCTAAATTGAGCCTGGTACCAGAATAACAAATATTTTCAATTTCGTCTAAGAGAGCTTCAAACGTAATGCCCTTAGATTCAGCTATTTCATCAAGGTCAATTTTTCTATCAATCTGTTGAATGATGAAAATCTTCATTTTTGACTTATTAACTGATGATTTGACAACCACTTTAGAAGCCGTTACAATATCATTCTCTTCAACGTACTCTTTAATGACACCAATGAATTGCTTACCGAATTTAGCAACCTTACCTACTCCTACGCCATTTATTTGAGCCAGTTCTTCCTCTGTAGTTGGGTAAGTAGTTGCCATCTCCTCTAACGATGGGTCTTGAAATAAGACATAAGGAGGCAAATCTAGTTGATGTGCTAATTTTTTACGGAAGGCCTTTAACAGCGTAAATAACTCTTCATCGTAGGCTTTAGCATTTAAAGGAGCTCTTTCAATCACCTCATCTTCCTCTTCACCTGAAGTATATTCATGATCTTTGGCTAACATCACAGATTCAGGATTAGCGAGAAATGCCCGTCCTCTTTCTGACACCTTCAATACCCCGATATTTTCAATATCCTTCTCAAGGAATTCAAACATCAAAGTCTGGCGAATTACGCTTTTCCAGAACTCTTCATCTTCAGTATCCCCTTGGCCAAATATTTTAAGCTTATCATGGCTATATGATTGGGTATATTGATTACTTACACCGCGTAAAACATGTACCAAATGATTTAGACCAAATCTCTCCCCAGTTTGTAACGCTGCTTCTATTGCCTTATGCACATAATCTTTTCCTTCATATTTATCCTTAGGATTTACACAGTTATCGCAGCCGCCACAATCATCCTGCATGAACTCTTCTCCAAAATAATGAAGCAATTGTTTTCTTCGACATACAGGAG
>CAYGNU010000336.1:0-5537 GCA_964351175.1 uncultured Roseivirgaceae bacterium
CCCTAATAATATTAGTCATTGATCTATGAAAAAACATTTTAGAGATTTATTAAAATACAATGAATGGGCTAACTACAGAATTCTGGTAGCCCTTGAAGAATTGGAATCTCCGGGTGATGAACTTCTATCACTTTTCAGTCACACACTTACAGCCCAAATTGTATGGTTAAACCGAATTAAGGGCATACCTACTTCCCCTTTTCCGATATGGGAGCAATATAAACTTACCGAGCTTAGAAGTATGACCGAAGAGACTTCTGAAAACTGGTACAATTATTTGGACGAGCATTCTTTCGATACATTTGAAGAAATGATATTCTATACAAATTCTGAAGGTAATAAATATGAAAATACCATTCGTGAAATCTTAACTCATGTGCTAAGCCATAGTAGTTATCACAGAGGTCAAATAGCTAAAGCCCTAAGAAGTAAGGGGGTTCAACCACCAGATACAGATTATATTATCTACGCTAGGATAAAGTAGATTTTTAAAATTGTAGTTCATTTGTTTTCGAATGGCCCTCTGTTTATTCTCTGTTGTCTCAGCAGTTTTTAAATAACCACTGAGTTAGCAGAGAACCGCAGAGAAATAGCGCTAAACACTCGAATGTTGGCACGTAATATTATTTAGATTATGTGCTTTTGAGATTGTCTTTTTCTTAAATTCTAACCTCATTTTTAGTCGTGCTTTCCTACCTTTATAGGATGAGTACCCCTGAAAAAAAACTATTCCTTCTTGACGCGTATGCGTTAATATACAGAGCACATTTCGCATTTAGTAAAACCCCAAGAATCAACTCAAAAGGTATAAACACCGGGGTGATGTTGGGCTTTACCAATACCATGTTGGAAGTGCTTCAAAAACAAAAACCTACTCACATTGCTGTAGTTTTTGATACTTCGGTTCCGACTTTCCGCCATGTACAATATCCTGAATACAAAGCCAACAGAGAGGAAACTCCTGAAGATATAAAAATTGGTGTGCCTATAGTAAAGGACATCATCAAAGCATTTAATATTCCTGTCATATACAAAGATGGGTTTGAGGCAGATGATGTTATTGGCACATTGGCAAAAAAAGCAGCAAGAGAAGGTTTTGAGGTTTATATGATGACGCCTGACAAGGACTTTGGTCAGTTGGTGGAAGAGCATATTTTTCTTTATAAACCTGCCTTTATGGGCAATGGTGTTGACATCATGGGTATTGATGCAGTACTTAAGAAATGGGACATTGAAAGGATAGATCAAGTCATTGATATGCTGGGAATGCAAGGTGATGCTGTGGATAACATTCCTGGAATACCGGGAGTTGGTCCAAAAACTGCCTCAAAGTTTCTAAAAGATTATGGCTCTTTGGAAGGGCTGCTTGAGAATACGGACAAGCTCAAGGGCAAGATGAAAGAGAAAGTGGAGGCCAATGCTGAACTTGGTAGACTTTCAAAAGAGCTGGCCACTATAAATATCAATGTGCCTGTTGAATTCGATGAAAAAGAGCTGGAATATACTGGACCAGACGAAGAGAAACTCAAACCAATGTTTGAAGAGCTAGAGTTCCGAACATTGGCCAAAAGGCTTTTTAATACAGATCCATCCACGTCTGCTTCCAAATCATCTTCAACAAGTAGCAGTAGCTCCTCTGGACAGTTGGACATGTTTAGTGCAGCGAGTAAGGAGGCAATTGATCTAAATGATGAAGAACCTAAGAAAATTGAGGATATCAATACCGTGAAGCATAACTATCATTTGGTTGATTCAGCTCCCATGCGGAAGTCACTTGTCTCATTTTTAATGAAACAAGATGAGCTTTGCTTTGACACCGAAACCACAGGTCTAGATGCGGTGGAAGCTCAAGTAGTAGGTATTGCATTCTCATATTTAAAAGGCGAAGCATATTATGTGGCTATTCCGCCAGAATTTGAAGAAGCAAAATCCATAATTCATGAATTTGAAGAGGTATTTACTAGTAATAAGATTCTGAAAATAGGACAGAATATAAAGTATGACATACTGGTGTTGAAAAAATATGGCATTGATGTGCGTGGCCCTATTTACGATACCATGTTGGCTCACTACCTTATCGAACCAGAGATGCGCCATGGTATGGATGCTCTTTCTGAGCAATACCTAAATTATAGACCTATACCTATAAGCTCCCTAATAGGTACTGGGAAACAGCAGAAAAACATGGCTGATTTAGCCCCCGAAGAAATTGTAGAATATGCTTGTGAAGATGCCGATGTTACTCTCCAGCTAAAAGAAAAGTTAGATAAAGAAATAAAAGCCAATAAGCTCGAAAAGTTGCTCAACGATGTAGAGCACCCTCTGGCCATGGTCTTGTCTGAAATGGAATATGAAGGGGTTAGAATAGATGAAGGCGCCTTGGCTGTAATGTCGAAAGAACTACAACAGTTGAGCTTAGAAGCACAGGAATCAATATTTGAAATTGCAGGTCAAGAGTTTAACATTGCCTCTCCAAAACAGCTTGGTGAAATCTTATTTGATAAACTTAAGCTTGTTGATAAGCCAAAAAAGACCAAGACTGGTCAATACGCGACAGGTGAAGAGATCTTGAGCAAACTCGCCATAGAGCATGATATTGCGAACAAGATTTTAGAATTCAGAGAGTATCAAAAATTGAAGTCAACCTATGTAGATGCCTTACCAAAAATGATAAGCCCTACTGACGGGCGAGTGCATACAGATTATGGTCAGGCCATAGCTGCTACTGGTAGATTGAGCTCTAACAATCCTAACCTTCAGAATATTCCTATTAGGACAGAAAAGGGTCGTGAAATTAGAAAAGCCTTTGTACCAAGAGATGAAAATCATGTGCTACTCTCTGCAGATTATTCTCAGATAGAACTAAGAATAGCTGCTTCATTTGCCAAAGATAAAGTGATGATTGAAGCCTTCAAGAATGGCAGAGACATTCACTCTACTACGGCTGCAAAAGTATTCAATGTAGCCCTTGAAGATGTTGATTCAGGTATGCGTAGAAAAGCCAAGGAAGTTAACTTCGGAATTATCTATGGCATTTCAGCTTTCGGTTTGGCGCAGAATCTTGGAATCTCAAGAACCGAGGCCAATGATATTATCACAGCCTACTTTAAAGAATTTTCTGCCATCAAAACATACATGGACAACTGTATAAATACAGCTAAAGAAAATGAATATGTAGAAACAATCATGGGGCGAAGAAGGTATTTAAGAGATATCAATTCTAATAATGCTACCACACGAGGGTATGCAGAACGAAATGCCATTAATGCCCCTATTCAGGGGAGTGCTGCTGACATTATCAAGCTAGCCATGGTGAACATACAGGACTGGCTTAAAGCGGAAAAGCTTAAAACGAAAATGATCATGCAAGTTCATGATGAATTAATATTTGATGTACATAAAGATGAGGTTGATATAGTCAAACCCAAGATAATATACCTGATGATGAATGCAGTCACACTAGAGGTACCATTAGAAGTGGAGGCAGGTGTAGGTGAAAATTGGCTTAAAGCACATTAAATTGTTACGCCTTTTGTCTCTAACTAATCAATTAAGATTTCTCTAATTCTACACTAGCCAATTATATGATTAAACAACTTCTAAAACATCAGTGGTTACAATTTCGCAGGTCTGCCTCCTTTGAGCGTGAGTTGGGCATTACCATATTTATATGGATCATGAGTATTTTCGCTTTAGTCAGTCTTATTGCACTGGCAAGTGCGTTACCGCGTATACTTTATGAAATCCCACAGATCGATGACCCAATTGGGTTTATCAATCAAGGTATTATTTATTACTTCATTGCAGAATTATTGATGCGCTACTTTCTGCAAAAAGTACCAGCTCTCGATATTCAGCCTTATTTAAACCTACCCATTTCAAGAAGTAAAGTGGCTAACTTTTTAATTGGGAAATCGCTGATAAGTGTTTTTAATATAATAGCGCTCCTACTTTTAGCGCCTTTTGCTTTTCAGGCATTAGAACCTCGCTTCGGACAAATGGTGATTTTTTATTGGCTAGGGAGCATTTTCTTTATATCACTTAGCCTTCATTTTTTCAATATACTATTCAAAAAGAAACTGGAGGACATCCCTTGGGTTTGGGCAGTGCTTATATTATTGGCTGTTGGAAACTATATCCTCACTATATATTTTGATACCAATATATTTTCTCCTGTAGGTATCATATTTGAATCGGCACTTACTTCTCCTATTCTCCTTATTTCAACAATTGTATTAAGTGGTGCATTGCTTTTGCTCACCTTGAAATATTTTAGAGAGAATCTATATCTAGAAGAACTAGGCGATTCAGCATCTAATAATGTAGAAACCTACTCAGAAAAGTTGAGCTTCCTTGGCAAGTCTAGCATCTACAATACACTCATGCTACAAGAGATTAAGATGATATTCCGTCACAAGCGAACTCGCTCAGTTTTATTGCTTTCATTAATTTTCGTAGGCTATGGACTGATCTTCTTTGGTAAAGACAACTATTCCGGATCAAAAGGATTCTATATTTTTCTTGGTATTTTCATGAGTGGCCTTTTTACGATCAATTATGGCCAGTTTTTTTGGAGTTGGAATACCAATCAACTTGACTTTTTCTTCACTAAACCTTTGGCCGTTCACACTTGGCTAAAGTCCAGGTATAGACTACTTGTGATAGCCTGTATCATTACCACTTTCATGTGTATACCCTATGTTTACTTCGGTTGGGATGTACTATTCTTAATATTAGCCGGTAGTCTTTACAATATTGGTATTAACATTCCTCTAATGATCAGATTCTCCTTATGGGGGCCAAAGGCCATTGATCTTAATAAAGCAGCATTTATGAACTATCAGGGTACGGGTGCTGCGCAATGGCTAATGGGCATTCCATTATTAGCAGGACCTTATGTTATTTACCTACCTATTAATGCATTTTTTGGTTATACACCTGCACTAAGTGCCATTGCTATTTTCGGAATTCTAGGTTTTACCCTGCGAGACTATTTCATAAAACTAATAGCCAAAAAACTGGCCAGCGTCAAATATAAACTTATCCACGACCTAACTATTTAAAATATGTTGCTGATAAAAGAACTTAAAAAATCATATAAAAAGAACGAAGTACTGAATATCGATTCACTAGAAGTGCCTCAAGGGCAATCTTTTGGTTTAGTAGGTAATAATGGAGCTGGTAAAACCACACTTTTCAGAATTATACTAGATCTTATTCGTGCAACTTCTGGACATGTGGAAATTGAAGGCAATGATGTAAGTACTACTGAAGAATGGAAAAGATTTACCGGTTCATTCATAGATGAGAAGTTCCTCATCGATTATCTCACTCCAGAAGAATACTTTGACTTTCTAGCAAAAATATATGGTCTAAGCCAATCGGATTTGGATGCGTTTTTAGCGCAATTCGAGCAGCTGTTTAATGATGAAGTGCTAGGCCATAAAAAATATATTCGTGACCTATCAAAAGGTAATAAGAAAAAAGTAGGAGTCGCTGCTGCACTGATTGGCAACCCTTCCATTGTACTATTAGAC
>CAYGNU010000337.1:0-5531 GCA_964351175.1 uncultured Roseivirgaceae bacterium
TTGCTGGCTAAAAGTAATGTTGAAGTTGTTGCTATCAATGACCTTACAGACACTAAAACACTTGCACACTTATTAAAGTATGATTCTATTCATGGTAAATTTGACGGTACTGTTGAAGTAACGGCCGATGGATTTAATGTTAATGGAAAGGCAATTAAAGTAACTGCAGAGCGCGACCCAGCCAACTTGCCTTGGGCCGAACTAGGAGTTGATATAGTTTTAGAATCTACTGGATTTTTTGTAGACAAAGATGGAGCCTCTAAGCATTTAACAGCTGGAGCTAAGAAAGTTGTTATTTCTGCACCAGCAAAAGGTGATATCCCTACAGTGGTTCTAGGTGTAAATGACGATATTTTAACGGGAAGTGAGACTATCATGTCTAATGCTTCTTGTACTACCAACTGTTTGGCTCCAGTGGCTAAAGTATTGAATGATAACTTCGGTATCGAAAAAGGATTCATTACTACAATTCATGCTTATACTTCAGATCAAAATCTTCAGGATGCACCGCATAAAGATTTGAGAAGAGCAAGAGCTGCTGCTATAAATATTGTACCTACGACTACAGGTGCTGCAAAGGCTGTTGGATTAGTACTTCCAGAGCTTAAAGGCAAATTGGATGGTAATGCAGTACGCGTACCAACTCCTACTGGTTCATTAACTGACTTAGTTTGTGTCTTGAAGAAAGAAGCAAGTATTGAGCAGATTAACGCTGCTATGAAAGCTGCTGCAGAAGGACCAATGAAAGGAATATTGGAATATACTGAAGATCCTATTGTTTCTACTGACATCGTTGGAAACCCACACTCTTCAATATTTGATTCTCAGATGACTTCTGTAAATGGTAATATGGTAAAAGTTGTTTCTTGGTATGACAACGAAGCTGGTTACTCTAGCCGAGTAGCTGACCTTATTTCTAAGATTGCATAATTGACGATTAACTTTTAATAGAAAGCCATCTGCTAATTAGTGGATGGCTTTTCTATTTATGATAGTTTTTTGCTCAGCTTATTTTTATACCAAACGTTGATAAATACGCTCAACAGCATAATCGACATACCCACATAAGCCATGAATTTGAAAGTCTCATCAAAAATAAAATAACCAAACCCAAGAGCGTAGATCAAGCCTAAATATTTCAGACTGGCAATTTTAGAAAGTTCTTCAGCCTGATAAGCTTTGGTCATAAAATATTGTGCTATCTGCGTAAAGATGCCTATTAGTAGTAAAGTTCCCCACTCCCATCCTGTCGGCTGTACCCATCCAAAATAAGAAATTATAGCAGTTATAGGTAACGTAATTAAAGGGAAGTAAAAAACAATGACCAGCGGATGCTCGGTATTTTTAAGTTTTCTAATAAAATTATAAGCGAGACCTGAGAAAAAGGCTGCAACTATTCCCATTAAAAATAGAATTGGGGTTATCCTTGGGTCAAACACTTTTACAAGTACTACTCCTAAAAAGGCCATTATAAAAAGGAGCCATTGCAAAGGCTTCACTTTTTCGCTTACTATGAAAATGCCTAAAATGGTGGTGAAAATGGGTGCCAAAAACTGTATGGTTACGGCACTGGCTAAAGGCATAACTTGGATAGTATGGAAATACATAATCAAAGCAATTGCTCCGCTGACTCCTCGCAATAAAAGTATGAGCTTATTGTTGCCCCAAAGGTATACACCCTGAGCTTTTAAAAAGACATAACTCAACACCAGTGAAACCACAGAACGGAAAAATACTATCTCCACTGCCGGGATATTTGGAACGAGCTTCACAAATACATTCATCAGTGCAAAGAAGAATGTAGCCAGTAGCATGTATTGGACTCCTTTTGTAAACATTCCGCAAATAACCTTTTTTTGATAATAAAAGAGGGGTTATTAACAAATCAATTATATTTAAAAATGCATCCAGTACTATTCAAAATTGGCGATCTCTTTACCATATATTCTTATGGCTTTTTTATTGTAATAGGCGCCATCTTTGGTGTAACATATGTTTGGTGGCAATCCAAAAAACAATTCAACACCAACTTTGATCAGATCAACTCATTATTTCTCCTTCTACTAATAGCAGCCATAATTGGGGGTAAATTTTTTCTATTCTTCGAAAGACCTAGCTACTACGCTAACAACTTCAGCGCTCTTTTGACAGGAAGAGGATTTGTTTTTTATGGATCGCTCCTCTTTTGTATACCTACAATGCTATGGTTCTTCAAAAAGCATAAACTTCCGTTATATCCTATGCTAGACATTATGGCTATAACAACCTGCATTGTGCACTTCTTTGGCCGAATTGGTTGCTTTATGGCTGGCTGCTGCCATGGTATAGAATGGCACGGCCCGTTAGCTGTAGTATTTACAGATGAGGCCTGCCTCGCTCCTTTAAACACACCATTACATCCCACACAGGTGTACAGTTCGGGTATGATACTGCTTATATTAATCACATTGCTAATAATTAAAAGATATCAAAAATTTGACGGGCAGCTATTCTTATTCTATCTCATACTCTATGCTATTGGAAGATCAATTATTGAAGAGTTCAGAGGTGACTTAAGTAGAGGGTTTGTTATCGATGGATACCTTTCTAACTCTCAATTCATTTCACTTGTGATAGTAAGCATCACACTCTACTATTATAACAAACTGTCTAAAAAAGGAAAAGTCAGCGATAAAAAGTAAACGGATAGTTTCGTAAATTAAAGTATGCTTGATTTTTACCAGATATTGGGAATCACACGCTCAGCGGATTATGATACGATTAAAGCTGCCTATAAGAAGCTTGCTTTAAAATATCACCCCGATCGTAACTCTGGCGACAAATGGGCTGAGGAACAGTTTAAGCAAGTAAATGAAGCTTATCAAACCCTAATTGACCCTCAGAAAAAAAGCAGGTATGACTTCCTATTTAATTACTCCTATCAAACCAAGCATGTTTATACCACCCCAAAACCTCCTCCTCGAAGGCCTCAGCAGGAGACTAATGTTTACAATCGATATGGGAGATATGATTGGCGAAAGGCTCCTAAATATAAAACAGCCCCTGTTTATAAAGTAGATAAGCAATACTTTAAAAATCAGGTTTTAGCCTTTACAGTAGTATTTGTTATTGCCATTATAGCTGTAAGTCTTGCTAAAATCAACCAATATCTTGATGAAAAAGAGGCCGCAAGAATAGAGCAGTTGAATACTCAAAAAGTAGCAGAGGCCAAGACTTTGTATAATAACGGAGAATACAGAAAGTCACTAGAAATGGTTATTAGTCTGGAAAAAGACAATCCAATTGAGCATAAATTTTACGAAGCAAAAGACCAAATGCTTAGTGATCTTAATATTCTAGCCATTAATCAATATAAACAAGCAGATTATTCAGAAGCAGTAATGAAGCTTGAAGTATTAAGAGATTTTCAACATCCTATGCGTTTAAATACTTGGCGCCTAATGGCTGAGTGTTATATGAAACTAGAAGAGTATAGAAAAGCTGCTCATGCCTATGATTACATTTTAATTAGAGATGCTGGAAATATTGATTTAATGCTGAAGATAGCAGAACTCTACCAATACAAGCTTGGTGATAATCAAAAGGCTATAGACTATTATACTGAGGCTCGTTATACTTTTAAGAAATACCAGAGTGCTGCGTATGGCGATGCATTTGAGTTTGTAATTGACCCTAAAGATGTACCAGAATCCTATTTTGAAATGTTTAAAGTGCGTGCTGAACTAATGTATGAGCAATCAGATTATGAAGAAGTTATTAAAGACTGCAATTGGGCCATCTTTCTTCGACCAGAAAGGGCGGAAATGTATCTATTAAGAGGTGCCGCGAAATATAGTCTTGGTCAAAATTCTAGAGCTTGCTTAGACTTAAATAGAGCATTAAAAAGAGGATTGTCACGGAATAGTATAAAAAATAAGATTATTTGTGACTAATTATAAATTTATTTTGTTAATTGATACTATGTCTTAGTTAAGCTTGAATTGCCTCTACCTATGAACTCACACGAACAAGAATTACAATCGGTAAAAAAGAGTTTTTTCAATATTCTGGCATTATTTTTAAGTCAGGATAAAATTGAAAGCAAGTATGTAGCTTGTTTAATGAAATGGAGTGCGCAGCTCAATTTGAGCCAGGAAGATTTGCACAAGATAGAAGGCCATTTTGATGAACTGGTGTTTCAAGATGCAGAAAGCAAAGTGGAAAAAATGGAAGCCATATATCACCTAGTGCATATGATATACATGGACAATATTGTTGAAGATATAGAACTTGAAGTTGCTTCAGTTTATGCTCAAAAATTAGGTTTTGATCCTTCTGTTGTTGGGGAGCTTTTTAAAGCCATAGCTACAGCACCATTTGATGGTAGCTCAACTATGGCCGTTAGAAGCAATGTTAAAGAGTTTCTTAAGCTTCATAACATTTAGTTATTCGGCTGGCATCGCTACCCACAATATTAGGTACACTAAAGCCCCTGGAAAAGCAGCGCTGAGTATTGAAATCAAAACATACAAGAGTCTAACT
This sequence comes from uncultured Roseivirgaceae bacterium, assembly GCA_964351175.1. Lineage (GTDB taxonomy): Bacteria > Bacteroidota > Bacteroidia > Cytophagales > Cyclobacteriaceae > Fulvivirga. Next base: position 4,522 of record CAYGNU010000337.1, read on the forward strand.
CTACCTGCATCCCATCCCAAATAATCAGCTAGCCCGGCACATACACCTCCTAGCACTGCATTTCTTTTAGATCTCTTTAATCTAGTTGTTGCCATAGTATTTAAGTTTTGATAATCGAATATATAAAAACGCTCTTTAAATTATTCATACCAATCAAAAAAATTACGGTTGGCAGTAGAAATCATCATTAATTATTTAACAATCAGCCTATTAAATAAATTATTTATAATCAAATCGTGTTAATTTCATGTAAGAAATAAAATGCTTTTTAGGTTAATAATGAACCTAACCAAATTACATAATGATCTAATAGATAAATTAAGCCTTGTAAAAATAGATAAGTCTAACTTTTTATTCATTTATTAATATTTAAGACAAGTCGTTGATAGTCAATTGTATAATTTGTTAATGTAGGATTATGAGTAACATTAATTTGACATACATAATTAGAAAAGTGATATTGCAGATTATTAGGAATGAACAAAATAAAATGCACTATAGAAGGTTTGCGTTACATGCTATCATTTTTTTGCTTGTGACTCTTTTTGCAAGCTCATGCGCTTCAGGTCAATACAAGGCTAAAAGTGCACATCAAAAAAATAATAGGGCTTATTATAAAAAGAGGTATGCTAATTCTACTAAGGCTGCCAATACTCAATGTTTTCAACTCTTTAAAAAGAAAATTAGATCAAAAAACAATAAAGTTGTTGCGTCTACTAATAAAGGATGGAAGTCAAAGCCAATGGCTGAAGTAGATTATAATGATACTCCTCCAAAACCCACACCAAAGCCTACGCCTGTTGCAAGTACCGAAGTTAAACCAGATGTAGAAAAAATGGATCTGGAGGAAAAACATATCGTGGAAGATGAGGTATTGAAAAAGAACAATTTACCAGCACCAACTTCTGCAAAACATGAGCAAATCAGGAAGGATGTAGAAAAGCATTTAGAAAATTTCGACAATGAGAAACCGATAAAGTTAGAGCCTCTTTATTTTGTAACTGGACAAT
>CAYGNU010000338.1:0-2224 GCA_964351175.1 uncultured Roseivirgaceae bacterium
TATATTCTAGTTGTAAAGACGCAGTGTTTTGTAATTGTGTGGTTTAGGTGGTTACGAATGCTGGAAGACATTCGAGGCGAATGGGGCAAGAGTTTTTTAGGTGAATATCCTTTAATAAAAGGAGTAATAGAATAAGAACAGAATCATATTCAGGTGTATATTTTAAGATATAGATAATAAAACTGAGACTATGAGTTTACCTCAATCTTGGCAAGAAATAGTATTAATATTTACAGTACTTCAGGGAGTGCTGCTGCTGATAACGTTTTTAATATCTAGTTCAAGAGCTAAATTCAAGAAGGATAGAATTTTATGGTTTTTCATTTTCTCATTAATTATTCTTCTTATCAATGAATTATCAATTACTAGTAATTTTTCGCTACCGATAAGGCAATTAATTGAGAGTATGGCAAAGTCAGTACCGTTGCTTTATGGCCCATTACTTTATCATTATACCAGAGCAGTATTATGCAAAAATTCTGCAGATTGGAAATGGCATCACTACAATCCAGCAATGCTGCTGTTTAATCTAAATATGCTTAGTCAAATATTCGAATTTAGCATTTGGTCAATGTATGGAGGTGCAATTTTCACCCTTGTTAGTATGCTCACATTTATCCAGATATCTATTTACTTATACTACACGCTAAAAGCCGCTTTATCATTTAAAAAGGAGAAAGAAATAAGTTCATACTTCTCTTCCCCTTATTATTATTTAATCACAGTGCTGCTGTTAATATCATTCAGTTTTCTTCTGTTTTTTATAAGTTTTATAGCTGGACTAAACGGACAAGTCGGGGTTTCGGTTGAATATAGTGAAGTGTGGATTGTTGTTTCCATTTTGACCTTTTTACTATCATTTTTTTTCAGATCGAACCCTGACTTTTTTAAAGAAGATCACACATTTAATTAGAGAAAAATGGAATTTAACTATCCGATTATTGTACTTCTCATTATAGTAATATCCTTTGGCTGTAATGGACAAGAAGAAGTGCTTGATTTAAAAAATGGGCTGCTCATTGAAAACGGCACAATTATCACGGCTGGCTCAGCTGAGATAGTTCATGCTTTTACTGGTAAAGTAAGTACAAACATATAAATCCCAAAGCATATCAAAAACTAAATAAAACAAAACAACAATGAAAACTACAATCTCATTAAAAAAACTACTCGTGGCAGCACTTATTCTTCTACCACTATCTATTTACGCACAAAAAAACACAGTGTTTAAAGACAATACTAGTATTTGTAAAGAAGTAACTTCCAAATATTTCAATGCTTATATGAATCTTGAATTTGATTCAATGCTGGCCATGATGCATGATAGTATTTCTTTTGAAGACCCAACTGCAAGATTTGTATTCGGAGGAAAGAAAATTGAAGGCAAGGTCAGTGTGTATGATAACTTTAAAGAGTCTTATGCTACTATCATTGAAATGAATCAAAAGACCATCCGCACAATATTTTCTAGTAATACAGGAATTTTTGAAATTGATTTAGTTTGGAAATTGAAAAATGGACCGGATAAAATTATTACGATTAACATGCCACTGATAGTTGTGCTCACTGTAGAAAATGGAAAGGTTATCACACATCGTGATTATGGTGACTATAATTATTTTATTGAACAGTACAACAATCAAATTAAATAACATGGATGCATTATGAAGTCCTCAATATTAGCATATATATTATTTCTGATTTTATCTCAGTCAGCTTTGGCACAACAACAAGTAGTTTCTGAAACATCAAAAACTGATATGGCAGGGGATTCTATTCAATCGCAACTATTAGGATTGAAGACTGTCATTAGAACGCTCGATTTTGATAAATCAAAACAGTTTTATACTGAGATTCTGAACTTGCCAATCATAGTGGAGTATGATGATGGGGATGGTTCACGAGGGTGTATAGTTAGAATAGGAGGGGAAGGGAGTACTTCAAACTTTGAAATATCTGAGATAACACAATCTAATAGCTACTTTGACAAATCCTTCGTTGAAGGTATAAAAAACGATAAAGTTAGTATTCAGATTAAGACTGAAGATATTGAATATTGGTCTAGGCGACTAAAGATCAAGTGGGTTGTAAAAGGGCCTATTAAGCGGCCGTGGGGTTCTACTTACCTTTATCTCAGAGATCCAGATGGTTTGCAAATAATTATCTATCAGGAATAGAAAAAGAAAAATGGGTGCTAAACCTTATTTAAAAAAATACTAAAATT
>CAYGNU010000338.1:2234-5527 GCA_964351175.1 uncultured Roseivirgaceae bacterium
ATATATCAGCATCAATTACTGATTTAAGGTGTATAGTTTATCATGAGTTGACTGCACCCATTGATGCCATGTGGGAACTACTTTACGTCAGTTCAGCGCAACATTATTTGATCGAAGATGCTGGCCATGTTAAGGGGTATTGCTCTATTGATGACAAAGGGTGTTTAATACAGATGTTTCTGTTGAATAGTTATAAAGTTGAAATGGATAAGGTCATTGAATCCTTAATTCAATCAAAGTTGATCAACTCAGCCAGTCTAAGCTCAAATGAGCCAGTTGTATTTAATTCTTGTCTGTCTCAATCTAAATCAATAAAAACTAATACCTTTTGTTTTCAGCATTCAAATAAGAAAATAGAGATAGACTCGGACTTGAATGTTGAGTTGGTCAAACCTGAGGATATTCCTTTAATCAAAGTTTTCTTAAAGGAACAAGTCAATATGGATGACACCTTCGGCTATACAGAAAATCTTGTGAATAGAAGGGAAATATTCATGGTTAAACAATCAGGTGTAATTATAGCAACCAGCGAATGTAGAATTAGTGATACACAGCCCGAAATATCTGATATAGGAATAATAGTGAACCAAGATTATCGTGGAAAAAGCATTGCCACTCAAATTTTTAAAATGCAGGTAAATAGAGTTTTAGACTCTAAAAGGAAACCAATTTGTTCAACAACGCAAGACAATGTTGCGTCAAGAAGAGTAATTGAAAAATCTGGATTTTATTGTTCTAATATTATTTTCGATATCAGTTTTAATGATAACTAATCCCTGTCTGCAATGCTGAACGGAATTAAGTTAGAATTAAAGAATTGTCAAATAAAGAAATATACAACGGTCCTAATTGTGTTCATAGCAATTATTGGTTGTAGCCAAGATGTCGAACCAATACCAACTGGGTTAATAGAATTTGATTATACTTCTCAGGAAACAAATAGTACCTATGTCCTTCGTGTAAATCTTCCGCAAACGTATAGCAGCACTACAAGCAACTATCCTATTTTATATCAACTTGATGGAAATACGACTACTGGTAGTGTTGTGAGGGATTATTTGAGCTTGGTGGAAAATGGAGTGATAAATGAATTTATCATTGTATCTATTGACTACAAAAATGACAATCAAAGGGTGAGGGATTTTACGCCTACTGTACATTCTAATTTTGATAATAGTGGCGGAGCAGAAGACTTCCTGAAATTTTTGAGTGATGAGCTTAATCCTCTTTTGAATCAGAAGTATCGAGTGGATAGTGTTTTTGGAAACACCTTAAGAGGTAAATATTTAGGAGGGTTATTTGGTTCCTATGTTTTGTTTAAGCAGGAAAGTAGAAAACCATTATTTACTCATTTTATAATAGAAAGTCCGTCATGGTGGTGGGACGATAATTACATCCTAGAACTTGAAAACGAATATGCAAACAATAATTCTGACTTCTCGGTTGAGGCTTATTTTTCCGTGGGTGAGTATGAAGCCGCATCTATGAAAGGTGCTTTTGAAGTAATGAAGAAAAGATTGGTAAACAGAAGCTTTTTAAACTTTGAATATGCTTTTGAAACACTCAGAAAGCTGAATCATTTAGAGGTTAGGGAAAATAGGAATGGGTTAATTAAAATATTTGGCAAATGAAAATTCGCTTATTTACATTCTCATTTATATACATTCTTGCAATGAATTATTCGGTGTTTTCGCAGGATAAAAAGGAAAAGAAATTAATTCAAGTGGGTGGTTTGGGTGCCTCTTTTGATGCCATAGCCGATGAGGCTGTTTTAGGTTTAAATATATATGCAGAACACAATCTATTTAAGTGGAAGAATGGAAGATTTTTTAGCGGATTAGGCGTTTTTTATGGTACTTATCCAAACACTAATAAAAGTATAAATCGATATACAAAAGGAAGAACTTCCTTCATCTATCCAGTTCATGTTCTTATTGGGCATCAGTTCCTATTTTTTAAAAAAAGGCTGCTGCTTAGAAGTGCATTGAGTGCAGGACCAAGTGTATTTAAGCAGAAGATTACTTTTGATGATAATAGATTTGACTTGAAGGAGACGTACAAATATTCTGAGGTCGTATTTACCATACATTCAAAAATTGGTGTTGCCATAAAAATTGGAGAAAGATCGAATTTTGAATTATATACCAATCTACCAGTGGTCAATAGAAAGATAGCTCCTCTCGGTTTTGGGCTAACCATGAACAGGGTGTTCTAAATTATCCGCCACTTTTTTCAGTCAACCTATTAATCACTTTAATTAAAGCTTGATGAATTTTAATCGAATTGGACTTTAAAGCATCCCCTATTTTACGGTATTAAAAACGAAGAATTCACTAATAATTTTTATTATATTGATAATCAATTAGTTATGAAATTTAATTTTTAATTAAAATCACGATTTTATAGCGAAGTGGCGTATTGGTTCACAGGTTACATTTGATTTTTGGCATCTATCGATGCTATTCTTTAACCTAATCAAACCAATATGAAAAAACCAATACTATTATGTTTCATGTTGATGTTCGCATTCACCTTTGGTGAATCGTGGGCTCAAGAACGCACTGTTTCAGGTAAAGTAACCTCAGTTGATGATGGTTCTACCTTGCCCGGTGTGAACGTTGTGCTAAAAGGCACAACTACTGGTACTGTCACCGATATTGACGGTAATTTTAAAGTCTCCGTACCATCAAATGGTGGTACGTTAGTATTTTCATTTATTGGCCTAGCTACTGAAGAGGTTAGCGTGGGCACCAGATCGGTAATTGATGTACAGATGTCTCCTGATGTTAAGCAGCTTTCTGAAGTTGTCGTTACGGCTGTTGGTATTGAACGAGAGAAAAAGGCATTAGGCTATTCTGTTGCTACAGTTGATGCTGAACAAATGCAACAAAGATCAGAGCCAGATCCATTAAGATCTATGCAAGGCAAGATGCCAGGAGTTAATATCACCGGTGGAGGTGGAGCTCCAGGTCAGGGTACAAAAATCAACATTAGAGGTATGTCCTCTATAACTGGTAATACCCAACCATTATTTATTGTTGATGGTATTCCTTTTGACAACTCGGTAAACGGTTCTACAGGTGCTGATCAGAATACAGTATTCTCAAACAGAGCATTTGACTTAGATCCAAATAACATTGCAAGTATTTCTGTACTTAAGGGTGCAGCAGCTAGTGCATTGTATGGCTCTAGAGCAACCAATGGCGTTGTCGTAATTACAACAAAAGCTGGAAAGAAGGGTGTTAAGAAAGGCCTTGAAGTTACATACAGTGGTTCAGTAAATTTTGAAGAGA
>CAYGNU010000339.1:0-5512 GCA_964351175.1 uncultured Roseivirgaceae bacterium
AAGCCCCACATTTCTTAGCCAAACCGTTAGCAGCAAAATTCCGAATAAGCAAATGACTCCTGATAATTCAACAAAAGTCTACTATCTAGCAACTGACTTTCAATCAAACCCACCTGAATCATGGACAATCTTGTTAGATTACATACTCCCAAAGGCAGAATTTATTGAATTCAATATTCTCTATAGAACAAAGGAACTTGATTCAATGATTGAACCATTAAACGAGGACATAATTGAGTTTGACAAGAAGAAATCAAAAATCTACGAAAAAAATTATGTACGCTTTAAAAACTCTCCCAAAGTAGAGGAATTTGTTAGAAGTCGTGGATTTAATGCTTGGCTTAACTCTCCACTTGAAGACCCTTCATTTTATGTAAAGGAAAAAGAAACACTTGCTACTATTACTCATGAGGGAATGGTTATTATGGAACTTCTGGAAAAGACAAGGAGAATGTTTCAAGCGCAGGGTGTTAATTTTGAACATAAATATTAAGCTGCTAACAAGCTATAAGAGCGCATTTGGACTTCGCCTTGCGAAGTCCTTAAATGCTTAGGTGCGGCTTGCCCGCACGTTTTGGGTTAGCATTTCACATCTACTTTCATCTCTTAACTTGTGGACGACCAACAGGAACGCAGTATCTTAAGCTGCGTGTGGCTGAACTAGGTTCTAAACCCAAATCGTGCTAGTTTTATGCCCTGAACAAAGTAAACAAACGCGCCTTACAGGGGCGTTAGTAGCAATTAAAAATCCTAAAAATGAAAAATGAAAACAATTAAGCTAATTATTTTATTGTTGCTGCCGACACTTGGGGTAAATGCTCAAAACGGTACCGTTCACGAATTACTGTCTTATAAGAGTGAAATATTGGGGTCAGAATGTCACTACAGCATTTATTTGCCACCTGATTATGAATCATCTAATCGTAGTTATCCAGTTCTATATTTTCTTGCTGGTGGCAAGGGTAGCTCTACCTCCTTTATTCAGCATCTTGAGATAGATTTTATCGCCAACCATTCGACAAATATGAGAACATCGCTACCCATGATTATCGTTATGCCAGATGCTGGAAACAGAGAATCAGGATTCATGAATGATATACGAGGCGGCTGGAACTATGAAGAACATTTCTTCAAAGAATTTATCCCTTTTATTGAAAACAAATATCGAATCAGAAAGAGTTCTCCTTATCGCTCCATTGCAGGATACTCTGCAGGAGCAGAAGCTGCTTTTTTATACGCTATTCATCAGCCAGACTCGTTTTACACCGCATCGTTATTAGCCATGGGCGTCTCACCAAATACTACCTATGAAGACACAAAAAAGTGGATAATAGAAATAGAAGGCGGAGAGAAATTGACAGAGTCAGCTATGAAGAAATTTTATGAAACCCATGATGCTTTTCATTTACTGAAAACCAAGACGAAAGAAGAACTGGAGCGAACGAGATGGTACATAGATTGTGGTGATGACGATTTCTTAAGCGAAAGCAGTGCCTTGATTCATATTACTTTGAGTGAAAAAGAAGTGACACATGAATACAGGGTACGGGATGGAGGACACCTTTGGGAATATTTTCGAGAATCTATACCAGAAGTATTGAAATTTATTTCCAAGGAGATTGATGAACATTAATATAATAAAAACAATGCTACTAACAATGTGTATAAAATCATAGTGGCCAAACGCCACTACGCTTCATACACGAGCCGTTACAGGAATAACTATTAACTTGAAAAGGAAAAACTTCATCATAAATACACCTCTCTTATCCTTTTGCCATCATCTTTGCTGGCACCACTTAAGCAATGTCTCTTCTTGGCACTCGGCTAAAAGCATAAGAATTGCTAATGCTTTACATAATAAATATAAATAAAAATTAATAAATAGTTTTTTTAAACTTTGCATCGTAAAAAAACAATTACGATGACAAATACACAGGTAACAGAAAGTACAGAAGTTGCAAAAGACCAGCAAGACCTCATCAAAGGTGATTTTTCTCCTGAAGATGCTGCTGAAATCGTTAACCACCTTATCACAAAAAAAATCAGGTTTCATGAAGTAAGAAGCTTCAGTAATGAAATTAGATTAGGAGAAACTGATGCCAGCTCTGTAGAGAGAGTAGAACAATTGAAGGAAAGTAGAGAATCCCTTAACAAACTTATTAAACAAGCTCAGGAGCAAGGCAAAAACTTGAGAGTATCATCTACCATCTCTATTGAACTTATTTAATCCAGTAATTATTCAGTTAAAATAAAAAAGCTATGGATCAGAATCTTCTTGCCTTAATAGCCTTATTATCACCAGTCGTTTTTATAGCCACGGCAATTATTTCATGGTTTCAACCAGGAATGCGCCCATCATCAGTAAAAAAAATGGCTACAGCTTCTACGTTAGCAAGTATTACCATAGCCGCGATAAGCGGTTTTTTTGTGTTCAAATACGGCTTGTTAGAAACTTCCCTTGTAGGAATTAACAATATAGGATTTAGTCTAAGACTAGATGCATTAAGTATTTTGATGCTCGCTATGATTGCCTTATTAGGTTTCATCGTGGTAAGATTTAGTCTAAACTATCTTGATGGTGATGATCGTCAAGGAGCATTTATTGGAAGACTAGCTGCTACTATAGCTTCGGTGCAACTTTTGGTACTCTCGGGTAATCTTGGGTTATTATTTATTTCTTGGGTACTTACCAGTATGTCTTTGCACAGGCTGCTGATCTTTTACAAAGAGAGACCAGGTGCCATTATCGCTGCTCGTAAAAAATTCATTGTCGCCCGTTTAGGTGATGTTTGTTTATTTGCGGCTACCGTGCTACTTTATTTTCAATTTGGTACTGGCAATTTAGAGTCAATCTTCGTATCAATACAAAACAGCTTAGCTCAAGATTTACCGATAAATGGAATAGAAACAGTAGCCATTTTAATAGCTTCAGCAGCATTATTAAAATCGGCACAATTTCCAACCCATGGCTGGTTAATAGAAGTAATGGAAACACCAACGCCAGTGTCAGCCCTTCTCCATGCAGGACTTTTAAATGCTGGACCTTTCCTTATTATCAGAATGGCTTATATTATGGAAGCTAGCACTGTTGCACCAATTGTTCTTATTATACTAGGAGGATTTACAGCCTTATTCGCTTCGGTTGTGTTTCTTACGCAAACTTCCATTAAAACTGCCCTTGCCTACTCTAGCATCGCACACATGGGCTTCAGTTTAATGGTCTGTGGACTTGGTGTTTATCCGGCCGCAATGCTCCACTTGGTAGCCCACTCTTTTTATAAGGCTCATGCCTTTTTATCTTCTGGTAGTGTTATTGATGTAATAAGATCAGCAAAAGTTACAGCAGCTAAAAGAATGGGAAGCCCAATAAGAATAGCACTTGGGATAATTCTTGGGTTTATAGTATATAGCGGATTCGCCTTTTTATGGGGAATAGATCCGGTAAATGAGTTTTCACTACTTGCCATTGGAGCCATTATAGTAATGGGGCTTTCTAGACTGTTTACTTCAGCAATAGATTCTAATGGAAGCTTAAAACTAATGCTACGTGCAAGCTTACTGTCTCTAGTAGTTACTACGGCATTTTTTACGCTAGAATCAGGAACGCATCACTTACTATCTTCACAAGTGCCTGAATTAGTAAGACCAAGTGTAACAGAAATGATTTTAATTGGTATAATCTTAACCACTTTTGCAATCACCGTTTTTATACAAATTGCTGCGCCAGCACTTTCCTCCTCTCGATTTTATGGAGATATGGCCATTCATTTAAGAAATGGACTTTATGTTAATACAGTTTTTGATAGAACAGTACGTGCGCTTTATTCACATGACTCCCATAGCAAAGCTGTGACCAGCAATAATTTTGAGTTGATAAAACAAAAAGACTCAGTAGTAATGGAGCAATATGAACAACAACCAGCTTAATTCAAACAAAAGAATAAATCATTAAAAGAAAGTAAAATGATTCAAAAAAATACTTCAACAGTTAGCAACTCTGATCAATTGGATACCAAGCAAGTGGCACTACTTGAAACTTTAAGGATGGCTTGTAAGAAGATAGCTCCTGTTTGGCCATTAGAGAATTTTGTTGCAGTCAACCCGTTCTTAGGGCATACCAATAAAAAGTTTGAAAATGTGGCGCAAGATTTAGCAGCTGCGGGAGGTATACAAATGACCTTGCCTGCTTCATTTTACCTTCAAAAAATAAATGAAGGTAAAATAAAAACAGAGGACATAGCAGCCGTATTAAGCAAAAGGAATAATAAGGTAGCAGCTAGTGACTTCATCAAATCCCTAGAGAACAATACTGACTCCATTGACGGAACTAGAACAGTGCCATCAGTTGCAGATATAGCAACAGCAGTGACTAATAAAGATTGGAATCGCTTTATGGTAGCTAGAATTTCTACGTGGGCGGCCTCGTATTTTGATAACGGTCAAGCCATTTGGTCAGCAGCTGATCAAAAGCAAGGTCTGTTTGCTTCTTGGAAAACTGAAGCTGAAGTGGATAGAACTTCTGAACTTACTGGCTTAAAAGGTTTTAGGAAGTTAGTAAAGTCTCTTCCAAACGACCCACTAGAAGCTACTGAAGTAGCATTAAGTAAATTGAGAGTATCTGAAGAAGGCACACCACTTTATTTGCATAGAATACTCCTTCGTGTTGGAGGATGGGCAGCATATGCCGCTCGATTAGACTGGGATAATGAACTGTATGGAGGAAAGGATGGGAAGCTTATAGAATTTCTGGCCATATTAACTTGCTGGGAAGCCTGTCTTCTAGAAAGCCTCAATAACACAGAAGTAAATTCTAAGTGGAAAGAAGCTAAAGAAATATTAGCCTTGACAAATGTTCAAAAAGAACTGAATCAAGAGCTAATACAAAAATTAATATTGCAAGAGGCCTTTGATCTTGCAGCACAACGCAATGTCATCAATAAATTTAAAGCTCAGAAACCTGTAGATACAAAAGAAAAAGAGCAGGCCAAAGCACAAGCAGTCTTTTGTATAGACGTGAGATCTGAAGTTTACCGAAGAAATCTAGAGCTAGTAGATGACAAAATAGAAACACTCGGTTTTGCAGGATTCTTCGCATTCCCAATCAAATATGTACCAATAGGACATGAAGATGGTGAGGCAAATTGTCCAGTACTTTTAAAAACTGGCCCTACTATCATGGAACAAATGCCTGATGAAAAAGAACATCTATTAGCAACCAATAGACGAAAGCTTAATCGACAGATACACCAAGTACGGAAATCATTTAAATCAGGAGCAGTTACTTGCTTCAGCTTTGTAAGCCCGATGGGCTTGTCATACTTACCCAAGTTATTTACTGATTCATTTGGCTTAACGAGACCGGTACCTCACCCCGATAAAGATGGTCTTTCAGATGGTTTTACTCAAAGAAAAAGTATCAGTCTTTCAAGCAGCACGTACAAAGATGAAACTACAGGTATACCAGTAGAGCAACAAATAACCATGGCTAAAAATGCTTTGAATGCCATGT
>CAYGNU010000340.1:0-5509 GCA_964351175.1 uncultured Roseivirgaceae bacterium
GTTTTCCACCTTGAGCTGATCAACAGGAATACTCCATTGGTTCGCAGCAGCTTGCTTCAACATCTCTCTTGAGGTAGCTCCTGCATTTCTTAGAATTTCCCACATACCTCGAATTGTGCCACTTCCTCCAGTTCCCATTCCACCCATTCCTCTCTCGGAATACTTTGGATCATAGTCTGATCTTTTGATACCCACTTTAGTCCAATCTGCACCTAGCTCATCAGCAAGGATCATGGGAAGACCTGTTCCAGAACCTTGCCCCATTTCATGCTTGGTCAGAATGAAGGTGATATTCCCACCCTTATCGATGGTCAAAAAATTGTTCAAAGCAGAAGATAAATTGTCTTCTTCAACACCTTCCAAAGCACTTTTACCGAAGAGAGGCATGGACATCACAAATCCTCCGCCTGCAAGGGCTGATACTTTTAAGAAATTTCTTCTAGTCGTCTTCATGCTACCGTGTTTTTAGCTGCTTCTTTGATGGCCTGTCTGATACGAGTGTAGGTGCCACATCGGCATAGATTTCCTTTCATCGCTCGGTTGATCTCTTTATCATTGGGGTTAGGCTTACGCTCTAGCAAGGCTGCTGCAGTCATGATTTGACCTGTCTGACAATAGCCACACTGAGGTACATCTACTTCTTTCCAAGCCTGCTGTACCGGATGACTGCCATCCTCTGATAATCCCTCGATGGTGATGATCTCACTGGGACCCATATGGGCGATTGGAACACTGCAACTCCTCATAGGTGTGCCATCAATGTGTATCGTACAGGATCCACATTGAGCAATTCCACAACCGTACTTTGTGCCATATAGCTTAAGCTCATCTCGGATCACCCATAGTAATGGAGTGTCAGGATCAACATCTACAGTATGGCTTTGGCCGTTTACATTCAGGTTAAATTGTGCCATGATTTCTTATAAATTTTGTATTGCTTCTTCATTCAAAAAACTTGCCTCATTGTCCCAAGAGTTGTTGATGTAGTTGAGTATATCGGCTATTTCCTCATCACTCAGGGCAATGGGTTTCATGCCTCCTTCAAAGTTGGAGCCTTTTTTGATCAGGCTAACAGCTCTTTGATTATGTACCTGTAAAATCTCAGGTTTGAGCAGGCTGGGATAAGCACCCTTTAAGCCGTCTCCGCCTGGGCCGTGACAACTGATGCATTGACTTATGTATAATTCTTTACCCCTATCAAAAGAAGCCTGTTCCTCTTCTGTAAATGAATGACATGAAAACAATATGATGCCAAGCGCCAAAATCTTTGTTAAGCGTGTAACCTGTTTATTCATAATTAAAGTTTAAATCATGAGACTCATTTATATAAAAGAATGTTATCACAATGGAATCTGAGTCTACCTCACCAAATCTCGAGTGTTATATGCTTGTATTATCAAGTAAAATATTTCCAATCTTGAATACAGTAGCACATACAGCTACCATAATGATAAATCAAATCCAACCTTTCGATATACTCTCAATCTCGGATAATCTCGATATCATACTAATTATGCCTGATCTTTCTCAGGTTCTAATTCATTAGCAATTAGTAGTAAATAAAATTATTAGTGCCTCTAAATAAAATTGAATGAGTCTATATAAATTGATTCAGACAGAACTGACAATAAAAGAAGAAAAGGGGGCACTAACTCTATATGAGTAATAACAAATAATAATAGTGTATGAACAAATGGTATTCAAACTACTCAGCTTAAACGTTTACTAAAATACTATTGATGCCAGATTAAATAAACACAAAGTTGTAATAGAAATAGCCCCTTAAACTAGACGTTGGATATTGTAAAGCTCTTACAGGCATTATATCTGTTAATGCGAGTTGAAGATTGTTCTCATTGATTTGGATTGCCAACATCTATTAAGTCAGTATCGGATCGAAGAAGTAAAAAGAAAATTTCAAAATAAAGAGTTTGATAAACAATCAATATCAGGCATAACATTCGACTCAGGTTTTCATCTAAGTCAGCTTTTATTAAAGCTACAAATATGACAGGGAGTGAATACAAGAACTATTATCAAATCAAAAAATGAGTCCGACATTATAAAAGTGGTCGATTGTAACACCGAATAAATTGAGTTTTATGCAAAAAAATGCTCAAAGTAATCAAAATAGTAATCTGGATACTTGCTCCATTATTTGTTCTTATGGGCATGTATGCCAGCATCAATCAAATGCCACCAAATCCCCAATCTTATAATCCAGGATTTTATGAAAACCCAATTACCACATGGATACATGTACTTCCCGGATTATTGTTTATGGTGCTAGCTCCTTTACAACTTTCAAGTAAAATCAGAAGTAAGTTTCTAGCCTTTCATAAATGGGTGGGTAGAGTTTTTGTCTTTAGTTCTATTTTAGTTGGAATCTCTGCGTTTTTGATAGTCTTTAACTTCCCATACTCCCACTATAATGATGATATACCTAATATAAGCGAGCAACTTCCTGATGTTTTTTTCGGAAGTTTATTTATCATTTTCACCGCCCTAGGGTACTATCATATTAAAAAAAAGAATATCGAAAAACACAGAGAGTATATGATCAGGGTATTTTCCATAGGTCTTGGTATATCGCTATTTAGGGTATTGATGGTTGCTACGGCTATTTTTGGCCAGAGTCCATTAGAATTTATCGGACTATTCTTTTGGATTGGTTTTTCTACAACCTGGTTGATAGGTGAGACATACATATTCCTATCTAAGAGAAAACTCTTAAAATGAATTACATTAATTATAATTATAATAAGACCTTATTGATTAAATTTTAATAGAACACTGCTATGGCATCAAGCTTCATGAAAGAATCGACAAATGTGAATTATCCAGAATTTGATAGCATCAGATAAAAGTAAGATGAACTCTAGATTCAATGTATAAAAACAATGCTAATATCAATCATTATTTAAAATATCTACAGGATTTTCAACTACTACTTTTATGCTATTAATACCAGAAACAAAGACTACTATACTTAGCACGACAAGCAAGCCATATCCGTAATTAATAAAATTTATACTGGTAACATAGGCAAAATTATCAAACCATAAATTGACCAAATAGTAGACAGGATAAAGGGCTAAAATTAATGCGATACTAACAGTATAAACATAGTTTTTGGTAAGTAACCAAAACACACGCAATCCCGTTGATCCAAGTACTTTTCTTATAGCAACTTCCTTTTGTTTTCTTTGACCTATGAAGGCGGACATTCCGAATATGCCTAGAGAAGCTAAAAAAATAATCACCACTGATAAATGTGAAATAGAATTTTTAAGTTGGATATCCTCTTTGTGCTGAGATGCAAAATAATCATCCAAGAAGGTATAATTGAAGTTACCTTCAAGATTAAACCTATTCCAATTTGTTTCAATATTAGCAATGATTGATTCAATGCTATTAGGATTATAGTTAATCGAGATGATAGGCCCTCTAGGTATCCATATAAACTGAGCTGGACGTAATGGTGAATGCATTGATCTGAAATTAAAATCTTTCACGACACCTACAACAGTTTTGAACTCATCTGGACGATCCTCTCTACTGTGTATAACCCTTCTCCCAATTGGATCATCTAAACCCAAATTTTTTACAGCCGATTCATTTAAGATGCAAGTAGTACTATCTGAAAAGTCTTCAGAAAATTCTCTCCCCGCAATAATATCGACTTCCAGTGTTTTAAAAAAATCGTGGTTTACACCTGATCGACTGATCAAAATTTCCTTCTCTTCACCTTCAAATCTCAAGGAATAATTTTGCCCTCCTGGCCATTTCAAAGGCACTTGTATGGAATTTGTAACTGAATTAATACCAGAAATTGAATGAAGGTATTGTTTAAACGCTTCTAAAGATTTGACTTCTGCATTCTCAGCATGCAGCTCAATATACATGACTTTTTCTTTTTCAAAGCCAGTTTCTTTGTTTAATATAAAGTTGATCTGATCCTTAAAAAAAAAGGTAAGAGTGATAAGAATTAATGAAAAGAGTACTTGAAAACTCATAAGTGCACGGAGAAATCCATAGTTATGACCGGCTGAGGTAACAGTTCCTTTTAATGCGTTACTGGTTGGTATTCTTGATAATATACCTATGGGTATAATGGACGGAATTAGACTTCCTATCAGTAAGAAAGATATTAGTACCGTTATCGTTAAACTACTTGTTAAATAGTCCTGATATATGCCTATCGGTAACCAGTCAATCGCTAGAGATCCAAAGGTATAAATCAATCCAAAAGATAATAGGATAGCGATTAGAATGATAATTAGATTTTCACTTATAATTGATAGCATCATGGAATTATTTTTTCCCCCCAACACCCTGCGTATCCCCGTCTCTTTTATGCGTTGAGTGACATCAGCAACACTAATTTTCATAAAATTGATGAGCGTAAGCAATACAATGATTAACCCAGTATAAAAGACTGATTGTACAAATACTGAATTACCGGATTCAGTAATTTGCCATCTTGCATTAGAATGAAGGTGAATGTCGTTTACAGGCACTAGTGAAAAATTACGTTCAGGATCACCTTCTAACTTATACCTTGAATAGATTGTGTTGATTTTTTCTTCCACAATTTTTGGATCTGCTCCTTTAGAAAGCTTAATATAATTTAAGACAGTATTAAGGTAGTTCCATGAAGCCATTCTTTCAGCATCCCATTGCGGGCGATCGTAAAAATTCTCTGTTGAAGCAACAAAGTCGAATTGCATATGCGAGTTTTTTGGCGCATCTTCTATAACCCCTGAAATCAGTCTGGGCCTACCCCAAATAAAAATGGTTTTGCCGATCGCAGGTTCTTCTCGAAAGATCATTGAAGCCATCGATTGAGTGATGACAATAGAGTTAGGGTCATCTAAAAGAGTTTCCTTTTTTCCCTCTAGTACTTTAAAGTCAAAAATCTCAAAGAACTCCTTCGAAACCCAGTGACGCTTTAACCAACTCCATGCTTTGTCTTCTGGGTAATGAACCTGAGTTACATGATAAGAGCCATTAATTAAACCAATTGCATTTTCTACCTCAGGGATTTCTTTCCTAGCTAATTCTGGTATTAATCGTGAAGAGTTTGTGGTAAGTGTGATGTCATTACCATGTTTTTCAGTTTTTTCAATTCTATAAATCCTTTCATATTCAGAAAAGTGAGAATCGAAAGAGTTTTCAAATTGATAAAATGAAAAAATGATCAAAAACACACTGATTCCTGTTATCAACCCCCACAATTGAAAAGTAAAGAAGCCAAGTTGTTTTGAAGTTTTCCTGAGAAATATTTTCAGTACATTCCCTAGCATAATTTATTCGTTTTTCATTACTCTAGTTTACAATAGTTGATTAAAAGGAATCATTCTAGCTCAATACTTAATTTTTGATCAGGAACGTAAAACTTCAAAGCGATTCTAGGGTCTTCATTACTAATCCAAATTTCGTTATCAGGCATTTTACCATCTGCTTTTAACTTATATAATGAGCAATTAAATAGTTTACCATTTAACTC
>CAYGNU010000341.1:0-5501 GCA_964351175.1 uncultured Roseivirgaceae bacterium
CTCATTCGTCAAGCTGGCAGAATTTTACCAGAATACCGTGCCATAAGAAATTCATTAAGCGGATTTAAAGAGTTGGTAGAAACACCAGACCTTGCGGCTGAAGTTACTATTCAGCCAGTGGATATTTTGGGTGTAGATGCCGCCATTATCTTCTCTGACATTTTGGTGATCCCTGAAGCAATGGGATTGTCATACGAAATGGTGGAAAAACGTGGGCCACATTTTCCAGAAACCATTAAGAGCGCTGCTGACATAAAAAAATTGAAAGTTGCTGAGGCTGGTGATGTGCAATACACCATTGATGCTATAAAAGTGACTAAAAAATCCCTTGATGGAAGAGTGCCACTTATTGGTTTTGCAGGGGCTCCTTGGACAATATTTGCTTATATGATTGAAGGTGGTGGAAGCAAGACCTTTTCAAAGGCCAGAGCGATGTTGTATACTGATCCTGAACTATCTCATCAACTATTGCAGATGATCACGACAAGTACCATTAATTATCTTAAGGGACAAGTTGCGGCAGGTGCAGACTTAGTGCAGGTGTTTGACTCATGGGCAGGCATATTGTCTCCAGGACAATACGAAAAATTCAGCTTACCTTATATTAAGCAAATCTGTGATGCCATTACAGAAGTGCCTAAAACGGTATTTGCCAAAGATGCCTATTTCGCAAGAACTTGGTTTGGTAAGATTAATTGCAATACAGTAGGGCTAGACTGGTGCATGGATATAGCAGAATCACGGGTATTAATTGGTGATAATAAAACGTTACAAGGAAATCTAGATCCTTGTGTACTTTATGGTAGTGAGGCCAGCATCAAAGAAGCCACTGAAAATATGCTGACTCAATTTGGCCCTAGTAGGCATATTGCCAATTTAGGACATGGCGTATATCCTGATACTGATCCTGGCAAGGTGAAATTCTTTGTGGATACGGTGAAGGAGGTTAGTGATAGAAGTTAAACTTCAAGTCTTTTTTTAGAAGCACTTTGTTCTATTTTTAGCTGGATAATTATAATTTGTATATGTGTAATTGTGCATATCCATACGGTAAGTTGTATTGACAAATGATAGCTAAATCAATAAATATTAAAACTGATATATCAGCTAATTTTATTTTCTTCTATTGTTGAAATTCAGCTAATTATATAACTTTCAGTTATATACACTCAAAATATGAAAGTTATTATCTCTACAGCACTTATCCTGATTTCGGTGATTTCAGGGTTAGCACAGGAAAAAGCAATTAATTACAAAGAACTACAAAAAATGCTGCCTGCATCAATCATGGGCTATAGTCCAGTAGGTGATCCTGATGGTAGCTCTTTCGAAATGAATGGTATGTCTTACTCTACTGCAGTTCAAGATTACGAAAATGGTGATTCAGAACTTACCATTTCAGTTCATGACTATCAGGGTGCCGCGGCCATGTATTCATCTACAACCATGGCTTGGGGCATGGGAATGTCTTTTGAAGATGACGAGCAAAGTGCCAATGGTGTAGATATTAATGGTAGTAAAGGGTGGCATGTTTATCAGAAAGAAGACCACGTAAGTGAATTAATGGTAGGACATAAAGACCGCTATTTAATAACCATCGTTGTAAGCGAATCAGATAAAGAAAAAGCCGTTGAGATTTTTAAAAAATTGGACCTGAGCAAACTACCGTAAAACCGGCTAGTCAGAAGAAGCTATAAAATAACCCTGCTTTTTATCATCGAAATAAATTTCGAAGGTGTACTCACCAGCATCTTTGGTTACTTTATAGATGGTTACTCCATCCTTTTTGGCACCATTTGTCGCTGATATCCATTTAATATGGATATCATTGTTGCTATTCTTAATTATGGTAGCCCTACCTATTTCAATGCCATTTCGGTCAAACTCCGTCCATGTATTTTTTGAAATATTGACAATTCCCAAGCTGTCAGTAGCATCCCTTGTTCCGAGCATCAACTTACTTACAGATAACTTAACATCGCTTACCGCAGCCTTATTCTGTGCTGAAATAGTAAGAGGGGTAAGCATTAAAAGTGCGATCAGTAGGGTTAATACTTTAAAATATGAGGAGGCTTTCATCGGGTTCTAATATTGATTATTGCATAATTTAGTAATAATCCTTCGCTTATCAATACTAGCAGCCATGTATTAATATTAACTATTACTCCGAAGTGATTTCACTGGATTAACTAGTGCTGCTTTTAATGTTTGGTATCCTACGGTTAACCAAGCAATCAGCAACGCTACACCCCCGGAAAGCACAAAGGTCATAATACTAATTGGTGTTTGATAAGCAAAATTGGACAACCATTGGCTCATGAAGTAATAGGCTGTTGGAAATGCAATAAGCAAGGCTATCAATATTAGCTTAGTAAAGTCTTTTGATAATAGAAAGACCACACCACTAACTGATGCACCCAAGGTTTTTCTAACACCAATTTCCTTAGTCCTAAGACCAGCCATATAAGCTGCTAATCCAAATAAACCTACGCATGCGATCAGAATTCCGAGCCCAGCAAACAGGCCAAATATCTTCCCTGAATTAGCCTCAGACTTATACTGCTGATCTAATTCATCATCCAAGAATTTAAATTTGAAAGGATCTTGAGGAACAAATTTCTTCCATTTGTCCCCCATCTGGGCAATAGTTCCTTGTAAATCATCGCCAGTCACCTTCACTGTAATAAACCCTCCATTGCCATTATTCAGTTCTGTGCTCAACATTACAAATGGACTGATCTTTTCTCTCAATGACATGTAATGAAAGTCCTTAACAACTCCAATAATTTCAAATTCATTAACTCCTTGTAGTTGACCACCTGTATTTCTCAATTTTAAACCTATGGGATTCTCAACCCCAAGTAATTCTACTGTCTGCTGATTGATAATGATTGACAATGAATCGTTGAAATCTTTAGAAAAACCTCTTCCTGCAACAATTTCAAAGCCCATTGTTTTTATATACTCATCATCGGCATTCATGGCATTAGTAGTGATTACCTCTCCCCCTCCAGGAGGCAAAAATTGAATACCAAAATATTGATTTATAGGAATGGAACTGGAAGCTCCTGCTTCAATTACAGAAGGAATATTTTTGATCTCATTGATAAACACTTCTTGTTGATCATTAAGCGTTCCTGCCCTGTCAATGACCAATACATGTTCTTTATCATACCCTAAGTCCAATTTACTCATAAATGATATCTGATCCTGAACTATTAAAGTGCCTGTAATTAAAATGATAGAAATTGAAAATTGAAAAACTACCAATCCATTTCTAAGCCACGCAGAACTTTTATTAGTTTGGACACTACCTTTCAGTACATCTACAGGATTGAATCCTGAAAGTACAAATGCAGGATAGCTACCTGCCAAAAGGCCTATAACTATGGCAGCAGTAATTGAAAATGGGATA
The DNA here is from genome assembly GCA_964351175.1 of uncultured Roseivirgaceae bacterium. GTDB lineage: Bacteria > Bacteroidota > Bacteroidia > Cytophagales > Cyclobacteriaceae > Fulvivirga. The sequence continues at coordinate 3,416 of CAYGNU010000341.1, forward strand.
GCCATTGAACCAGCAGTAAATAACATTAGATTTTTTCCAACTATACTGTTGAAGTAAGGCAAAGTCATATAGACTATTCCCAAAGCTAAAAGTGTGGCAAAAGAACTCATGATCACAGACTCTGTCAGGAATTGTCCTATCAGTTGCTTCTTTGGTGAACCCAATGTTTTTCTAATTCCCACCTCTTTTGCTCTTTCAGTAGATCTGGCGGTGGCCAAATTCATAAAATTGATGCACGCAATCAGTATGATCAAAATAGCGATTGATATAAAAATATAGATATCATTAATGTTTCCTCCATTTTTAAGAGCTCCCTGATATTTGACGGGAAATAAATGAATGTCTTCTAAAGGAATAAGAGAGTAATTATAACCATTACCACTAGCCACGTACTCCTGATAGGTAGTATTCAAGTTTTGCTCAATCTGTGGAGCAGCATAGGTCTCCACCATTTTGGGAAATTTAGCTTCCAGCATCTTAACGTCAACATTGTCCTCTAGCTCAAAATACATATGAGTAGAGAAACCGGTAAAATTCTCCCCTTGAAGAAATTGGAAGGTCTTAATTGCCACCATGAAATCGAAATCGAAATGGGAATTTTCAGGAATATTCTCGCAAATACCTCTAACAACAAAATCACCAAAATCCGTCTTCATGGTTTTATTAATAGGGTCTTCACTACCGAAATATTTCGTTGCCATTTCTTGGGTGATAACCATGTCCTGAGCATTCGCCAATACTTTGGTCGGATCACCATTAGTTACTTTGAAGTCAAATATTTGAAAAAAAGTAGAATCAGCTGCCATTAAACCATACTCTTCAAATGCTTTTTCTTCTCCTTTACCATCCTGATAGCGTACCATCACCGGATTATTGGGTCCTGCTGCAAACATTCTCACTGCATTCTTCACTTCAGGAAAATCCTTAACCATTACTTCTGCAAAAGAATGTGGAACAAAGGCGTAATTAGTAACGTGATCAGGATATAGTCTTTCTAATACAAGCTTATAGATATTCTCACCTTTAGAATGAAGCTTGTCATAGCTCAATTCATCCTCTACATGAAGTAAAATCAACAGGCTACTGGCAATACCTATCGAAAGTCCTAAAACATTGATAATAGTATATATGCGGTTCTTGATTAAGCTCCGCAGGGCGATCTTAATGTAGTTCTTTATCATGATGCTAGTGTTGTTGAGTTATAACTTAGACTCTGATCACAAGCAAAAGTTGCAGAATTACAAAGATTTATTAGATGTCTATTCTAATTTAGAAAAGTTCTATTTCAGCATAGTAAGTAAGGTGCTCAATTTAGATTTGAGATTTCTACGATCAACAATGAAATCAAGAAAGCCATGATCTAAAACAAATTCAGCACTCTGGAAGCCTTTAGGAAGATCCTTACCAATAGTCTCTCGAATAACTCGAGGTCCAGCAAATCCGATCAAAGAACCTGGTTCAGCAATGTTAAAATCTCCTAGCATGGCGTATGAAGCAGTAACACCTCCCGTAGTTGGGTCTGTTAATAAGGATATATAAGGAATTTTGGCTTCACTTAGTAAAGCCAATTTAGCTGAAGTCTTTGCCATCTGCATTAGTGAAAGTCCAGCTTCCATCATTCTAGCCCCTCCAGATTTTGATATCATTAAAAAAGGTATTTTGTTTTTTATAGAATGATCTATTGCTCTGGCAATTTTTTCACCAACAACACTACCCATGGAGCCTCCAATAAAGCTGAAGTCCATACAAGCAATAGTTATTTCAACACCGTTCATCTTGCCATAGGCCGAACGAACAGCATCTTTCAACTCCACTTTTTTCTGAGTGCTTTTAATTCTATCAGGATAAGCTTTGGTGTCAACAAACTTCAGAGGGTCTGCAGACTCCATATTTGTATCAAGCTCCGTAAATTTATTGTTATCAAATAGTATTTCGAAATACTCTTTAGATCCTATTCGGACATGATACCCATCTTCCGGACTTACATAAGCATTGCTCTTAAGCTCTCTGGTATGTACAATCTTCCCGCCTGGGGTTTTGAACCATAAGCCATCTGGTGCTTCCTTTTTGGCTTCTGTAGGTGTCT
>CAYGNU010000342.1:0-5466 GCA_964351175.1 uncultured Roseivirgaceae bacterium
GACCTACACTGTCCAAAGCTTCAATGACTAATTTTTCTAGGTTATGATGTTTACCCATTTTATGTTTATGTCTGCGCATCGGAAATTCCAGATTTTCTCTAACCGTCATTGAATCGTATAGCGCACTACCTTGAAATAGAAAGCCTATTTCTGTCCGAATTTCATTTAGGTCGTCATCCTCTAATTTGGACATGTCTTTATCAAGTACGATTAGTTTGCCTTGATCAATTGGAATAAGACCAATTAGGCACTTGATCATTACAGACTTGCCAGACCCTGATTTGCCTACAACTATGAGGTTTTCGCCATCATAAAGTTTAAGGTTGAAACCTTTAAGCACATCATTATTGCCAAATCTTTTATGTATATCCATGAGCTCAACTACCACTTTTTGATTTTTTGTGTCTGTGGGAATCGGTTTTGGGAAAATTAATTGAGTAGTTTCCATGGTTATAGTTCGTAAAACATACCCGCTACAAGTACAGCTAGAAAATCAATAATAAATAGAATCATGGATGTCAATACTACTGCAGAGTTAGCCGCTAGACCTACACCTGCAGTTCCTTTAGTACTGTTATAACCTTTATAACAACCTACTAATCCAATTGCAAAGCCAAAAAAGAATGATTTTACGGTGGCAGGGATAATATCTCCAAACTCGAGGTTTTCAAAGACCTGATTGAAGTATAATTGAAAGCTCACATTTCCTTTACTATGTTCTACGAGGTATGAACCGTAAAGGGCTATAGAGTCAGCAAAAATTACCAATATAGGAAGCATAATTGTAGCAGCAGCTACCCTAGTTACTACTAGATATTTAAATGGATTTGTACCTGATGCTTCCATAGCATCTATTTGCTCGGTAACTTTCATTGACCCCAATTCAGCCCCAATACCAGAACCAACTCTTCCTGCACAAATAAGTGCTGTAATAACAGGCCCAATTTCACGGACAATTGAGATCCCTACCATGGCCGGCATCCATGATTCGGCACCGAACTCCATAAGTGTAGGCCGTGTTTGTAGGGTAAGAACTACGCCCATAATAAAACCAGTTACGGCAACTAATGGCAATGATTTATAGCCAATTTCAAAGGCTTGCCTCAGCAGCTCTCTAGGCTCGTAAGGAGGTTTAAATACTTCTTTGAAAAACTTACCCAAGAAAGCTGAAATCCTACCTGTTTCTTCAAAATAGGTCTTTAGTGAATCAATGACTGGTGAGTTGAAAGTCATTCCACAAATTATCAAACAAACACTGTTTTAAGAATGATAATCATCAAAGCGCAACGAGACTTTCGTCAGTCGAGGGAATATTTACTTAACTAAGTACTTATGCGTAAAGATTTATTATCCTTTTTAATATTGAATAAATTTAAAGGAGGTAGCTAAGAGATATGCTACCATAATAATTTCTTGGCAACCCTGGATAATAATAACGCGGTAAGTTGTTACCAAAGCTTCCTGCGTTAATTAAAATCATTGAAGCATATTTTTCGTTTAATAAGTTATCAACCCCAAAAGAGGCATTGAGTTTAAGTCTTGTGGTGATGTTTTTTTGAAAGCCAATTTTCGCTCTTACAACTTGATATGCTTCTGAATCAATGGAGTTATCATCCCGCATAGGGAAGGCATCTACAAATTTATAGTTGATGTTTCCGTAAAATCCAATGGATGAACTGAAATCCAAACCACTACTTAGTTGATGAGGAGGTGTGCCTGTTAGGTCATTTCCCGAAAAATTATTTTCTTCGTCAATAAACTCTTTGAAGGTATAATCTGAGAAGGTGTAAGAGAGAAAGGGAGATATTTTCCAACGACTATTTTTGATCATTTCATAGGATAAAAATAACTCAAGTCCATTGTGCTGTGTCTTACCTGCATTGACACCTACAAATTGATCATCGCCAACCCTACGCGCTACTAATAAGTCCTTAATCTGCATGGTATAAGCTGTCAGCTCATACGTAAGATTCGAATTGATGTTTCCTCTCGTTCCAATTTCATAATTCCACCCTTTTTCAACCTGAATGTCAGGGTTGATGGTACCATTTGGGTTTAGTGTTTCCTCTAAAGAAGGAGGGGAGAAACCATGACTAACAGTTGTGAATAATGCTATGCCCGTATTGAATTGATAATTGAATCCTAAATGAGGCGAGAGGATAAAGTCAAAGCCATAATCTCCAGATTTATCAATACCATTAGCTTTTAAAAGATCATCATAATTATAGCTTGTATTATTTAGGTTTACACCAGTAAACAACGTTGCTTTAGTATTTAGCTCAAAGTAGGATTGAACAAAAATATTGATGTATTTACGATGTTCAGAATTGTAGCTTAATGGGGCTTCTTTTATACCATTGTTAGTCTCAAAAGTCTTCCAATCATAGTTTTCAGAATAGGTTTCCATTCCAACTGACAGTAAAGGTAATTCGTTTTCGGATTCATTTGCTTTATTTAATTCAAGGACACTGCGCACACCAATACTTCTAGAATTCTCCTCAAGAATGTTAAAGGGGGTTGATTCATAAGCATCTCTTTGGTTGAAGAATACGCTGGTTTTATTCTTTAATTCAAGATTAGATACATCTGCAATTTTAAATTCATGCGAAAGTCCCGATATGATCTTGTCATAATCCTCAAAGCCTTTAATATTTCCCCATGTAAAAGCAGCTTTTTGTGGATTGTTGTCATAATCGTTTCTATCAAGTGAACTTGGGATAAATGCCTTCAATTTCATAAAACTTCCAAAGATAGTGGTTTCACTATTTTGACCCGAAATGTATTTTCCAATTAAGGTGATAGATTCTCTATCATATTTGTTATTATCTCTATAGCCGTTGCTTGAGGTATTGTTGTAATTAAGTGATGCGTTTAAGGTTTTATTGTTATTCGTAAAATTGAGTTCAGAGACATTACGAATTAGACCATAGGAACCTACAGTTAGTTTTGTGCCTAAGGAAGTAGGCATAAAATCTTCTTGTTCTCTGGTTTTATAATGAATCATGCCTCCCAAACCTGCACCATAGAGGCTGGCTGTTGGCCCTTTCCATACATCTACTTTTTCTATTAGGCTAAGGTCAATATCCTCGATAGTTGTTTCTCCGTCACCAGTAGTCAATGGGATATCATCCAAATAAGCTCTGATTTTAGTCGTAGAAAAAAGAGATCGATTTCCAATGCCACGAATGGTTATTCTATTTGTATTTAAAGCACCTGTATGCATATAAACACCTGTTACCCTATTCAGAGCAGGTGCAATATTAGTCTCATTATCACGGCTCAAATGCTCCTTCGGGATGTGCATAAATGAAGCAGGAAGTTTCAACTCAATGATTCTGGGTGCTTTTATTTCAATTTGGCTCAATTGCTTTGTATCTACCTCTAAGAAAAGATCTAAAACTGTGCTTTTGTTAACGGATACCGTAATTTTTTTGTAACCTATATAGCTGATAATCAGTGTATCCGGAGATTTTAGTTCTATCGAGAATTGCCCTTTAGTATCGGTTGATGTGCCCTGACTATCTTTTTTGCAAACAATATTTACACCTACTAGGGATTTATTTGAACCAGATTCTGAGATTGTTCCAGTCACTTTAATCTGAGCGAGACAATTACTGAATATAAAAAACAGGGTAGCAGTAAAAATAAAATTACTGTATTTGATTTTTGACATAAATAAAGTTAAGAAGGTATCTGACCTATTAATATGGCCTATAATTCCCTATTTAATTGAAGTATAAATAATCTAATCTTTCTTCATACGCTGAGCCTTTTCCCAGACAACGCTTTGCCTATCTCCAATAAGTCTTCCAAGCCCCATGAATACTGATATATTCATGAATGTAAAATAGTAAGGTATAAAGAAGCCTTTAATTTTCACATCCTTTCCCCTTAGATAATGCCCCATAAGCGATAGTAAGTAAAAGGCGCATTGGGCAATAAGTAATAAAATGTAGAAATTATTTCCGGCCAGAGCTAATAGAATATTTGTTATTAGAACTATGACCAAGGATATTGGCGCTAATGTCCATCTAAGCATACGATGAGAAACATACTGAAAACTCAAAAGTCCATATTTAAAGAAGTTTAGCAGAGGCATAAAATGCATTACCTCTCTTAAACCTCCAGCTGAAATTCTCACTTTACGTTTGTATTCTTCTTCAATAGATGCCGAGGCTGTCTCTGTAGCGTAGGCTTCCGGCTCATAAACAACTTTTAGTCCCTTTTTTGCAATGTCCATTGATAACCGAAAGTCCTCAATGATTACATTTTTTGGAACTTCTTCATAAAGTTCAGTTCTAATCGAAAATAGCTCTCCAGCAGCCCCAACTACCGTATTTAGTTCAGAATCCCAGGTTTTTAGCTTACTCTCGTATTTCCAATAAGCCCCTTCAGTACCAGCCGCACTTTCATCAGTAGCTTCAACGCGTTTTTCACCTGCTACTCCACCTACCTCGGGGTTTTGATAATGGCGAGCTATATTATAAAGAGCATCCTTATTTAATAAAGTATTAGCATCGCAAAATACGACTATTGGTGTTTTTATCGTTCTAATTACTCGATTTACGGCTGCATTCTTACCTCTTCTTTCTGGGCTAAAAGAAAGTTCTACCTCTGGATACTTTTTTATAATCTCATTAGTTCTATCGTCAGACCCATCTGTGACAAATAATATTGATAATTTACCTGCTGGGTAATCGAGTGTAAGGCAATTTTTAATTTTTTCTTCTATATAGTCTTCTTCATTATAACAAGGCACAAGGAGTGTTAATGCATGTAATTGTTGAGCATCAGGGGAGGGGGGCATGGTCTTGCCCTGAAGTCTTTTTAACTTTATTAGAAAAAAAAGGATTACCGGATAGCCTAAATATGTATATAGGATTATGGAAATGTTTATCCAAAAGAAAATTTCTGTCATAGTTTTAAATCTATGCCAAAATTAGGAGGATAAGTAAATAAATAAATTATTACAGATAAAATATTAGCTTTACAAGTTGAAATTTTAGGTAAATCTTACCTTTGTAATTGTTGGTTGTCTATAAGCAAAAAAATAAAAAGTGAAGGCTTTATTCATTATCCTTAATGTATTAATCCTAGCTAACCCTGTTATTGGTTTAGCTCCGCCTAGTTTTAGTACTACAACAGTACCTGACGGGATATACGATGGCGTGTATTCTGAAAATATAATTGCTGTAGATACTGATTTAGATCCCATTACATTATCACTTACATCTGGCTCGCTTCCGCCTGGTTTAACCTTTACCGATAACTTGGATGGTTCTGGACTATTAGAAGGAACTCCTACAGCGCCTGGAGACTATACTTTTGAAATAACAGCCTTAGCCAACGGTGAGTCTGTAATTCAGTCATTTGATTTAACAATCAATAAGGCATTAGCAACAATCGACATTAGTGACGTTGTTCAGACTTATGATACAAACCCTAAGCCAGTAACGATAGTCACTT
>CAYGNU010000343.1:0-5457 GCA_964351175.1 uncultured Roseivirgaceae bacterium
GAATTAGGCCAGTTAATTAATCTTGAACAGCTCTATCTGCAGGATAATCAACTAACAGGGGCTATACCAGCTGAGATAGGTGACATGGTTTCCTTGGCTCAATTACAGCTTCAAAATAATCAACTCAGTGGTTCGATTCCTTCAAACTTGGGCAGTCTTGAATCGTTGAATTTGTTAAATCTTTTTAACAATCAACTGACAGGTGTTATTCCTAAAGAATTAGGAAACCTTTCTAATTTGACAGAATTATCTGCTCATTCAAATAACTTGAGTGGAGGTCTTCCAACTGAAATGGGTAACCTTTCTAAACTTAAGTCATTGTCATTATATGATAATGAGTTAATTGGAAGCATACCTGAGTCTCTGGTTGATTTGGCTGAATTAAATAAGCTTTTCCTTTTTTCTAATAGCTTCTTTTCATTACCGAATTTTTCAACTAAGGCTAATATAGCTGAGTTTGTTCTTAATGTTGAAGATAATTACATACCCCAATCGGATATAGATGCCAATTTGAACCCTGATGGTTCTAATAATTTCAGCTATTTTTCTTACGGTGCTCAAAAGGAAATTCCATCAGAAGATGGTTTGGTTTTAGACATCGCAGAAATCCAAGCCCTGAGAGACTTATATGAAAGTACGGATGGAGATAATTGGACCAATAACACTGGCTGGCCATCAAGTGAAACTGAATGGAGTTCTATTACTTCTCTTGATCAGGTTGTTGACTGGTATGGAGTTACTATTAAAAATGGGGATATAGATATTATTAACCTAAATTCAAACAACCTTCAAAATAATCTACCTCCAAGTGTTGGAGGATTAACAAGTTTAACCCAATTCTGGGTTCGTCAGAATAATTTAAGTGGTCAAATTCCAGCCGAAATTGGTAATATGTCTAATCTAGTGAAATTAGTTTTAGATTATAATGAGTTTACAGGTAGCATCCCAACTTCAATTTTTACTCTAACTAACTTGTCCCATTTATACTTAGGTTTCAATAATTTGAACGGAAGTATACCAAATCTATTTGATCAAATACCACAATTGGGTTACTTAAAGCTTCATGATAATGATTTTACCGGTGAAATACCTTCTTCTTTAAGCAATCTTTCAAATTTGCGTCATTTGCATTTGGGAAATACTAACCTCAATGAGGGGCCGATTCCTGATTTTATTCAGAGTATGACTTATTTGGCGGGACTTTTTTTGAATAATACTAATAGAATTGGCACTATACCACAATGGATGGGAAACTTAGATCGATTAGGGGTAATACATTTAGCTAGTAACGCTATAAGTGGAGAAGTGCCTTCTAATTTTACTAATCTTGATCAGTTATCTCAGTTATATTTAAATGGCAATAATCTTTCTTCAATTATTGATTTTAAATCACTTCCTAATGCTACAGGTTTAATATTGAAAATTGACGATAACGAACTCACCTTCGACCAAATAGAAAAGAACCTGACAGGTACAGGTTCAAATACTCATCCATTTCAAACATTTACCTATGCTCCGCAAAATAGCCCTGAAGATCTAATACAAGGACCATGGCTTATTGATGAGGCATTTGTTGCCGATCGTGATAATGGTGCGCATAATACCTATCAATGGCAAAAATGGAATGGCACGACATGGGTGGAAATATCGGGAGCAACTGAGAATGAATACCATCCTGTAGTAGGCAGCGTTGTCGCTGGAGATCGTTTTCGCACTGTTATCACCAATGCCTGGGTGCCAGGGGTTACCATTTACAGCTCTACTTTCGAAGTAAGCGATGTGTTGGAAGCCACGCCAGACGACTTTGAGATAAATTCGCTTTATAATGGCAACATTACCTCAATGAAATGGCACACACAAGCACCTGAACAAAGTGCGGAAGAAGATTTTATAGGCATATACCTGTTTGATTATGACAACAAATACCAGCTTACCGATGCGATATGGGGTGTGGAAAATTTGTCAGGAGAAGTAAAGACCGAGACTAATCAATTTAGAGTAAAAGGGTTAACCTATGACCCCAATGGTAACCTACAAAAGCTAACAAGGTATGATGCCAATGGTGCTCGCACGCATAGCTTTGCTTATGACTATAATAAGCGCGACCCATTAGCACCTAAAAATAACCAGCTGGAGCGCATAGAGGGTTATGCGGAGTATCATTACAATAGTATTGGCCAGCTTACTGAAGAGATTAGCGAAAATGGCGGTAATGACAAGTATGTGGCTTATGATGTAACTGGTAAAGTGAAAGCGGTATATGCTGATGCTGAAAAAACAGAAATGAAGGTGAGTTACATTTATGATGACAGAGGCTTTAGACTGATGAGCAAAAACCATGAAACTGGCTTAGAAACCTGGTACGTACGTGATGCTAGTGGTAATGTGCTGAGCATCTATGAGAAGAATACTCAAGCTCCGGTACCTGCGCTGGTACAGACAGAAGTACCCATTTATGGCTCTGGAAAAATAGGGGTGACTTATCCGCAGCAGGACGGCTCTACAGCTTATGAATTGACAGACCATCTCGGGAATGTGCGTGCTGTGGTGAAAAATAGCGTTACCACTTTTACCGCTACCATGGAAGATACAGGCGAGGCAGACTACAGTAACCCAAGGGTAGAGGAGATGCAGTACTTCGAGAACTTATTTACTACCGATATGCCCAACGTAGAATTAGGGCTTAATCATACAAGTAATGAAGTGATCTCTGACCCAGACCATGCAGTCTTTCTTGATGGATCACCTGACAGAATGATTGGCCCAACCATTATGTTAAGGGTAAGCCCGGGCGATAAAATTAATGCCGAGGTTTTTGGTAAGTATGAAATTGAGACCAGTTATATCTCTCCTGGAATATCACTGCTACAAGCCATCCAAAATTTCACTTTGAATGCTACCGGTGAACTAACCTTAACGGCTGCTGCTGCTCAAATTGAAGCACTATATGCCTCAGTGATAGCGGGAGATGATACAGAGTCTTCAATGATGCAGGCTGGGTTGAACCTTGTTTTCTTTGATGAAAATTTCACTCAAGGAGCTACACGATATCAGCTGCTTTTAAACCAAGGTGGTTATGATCTGGCCGGTGGACCTACTTCTGTGGAATGGGCAAACTTGAGCACAGAATACAGCGTGACCGAAAAAGGATATGTATTAGTCTTTCTAGACAACAAGGCCGTTGGTACTAATGTCTATTATGATGATTTGGAGGTGAAATTGACCCAAAATGGCATTGTTACCCAGGCTACAGACTACTATCCATTTGGTAGTGTGGCTAGGCGACTGAATACGCCTAATGCTTATTTTGAGGCCATGGAAGAGGTATCAACAGAGGTACCAACACCTGACTATGAATTTATTGTTGGCGAAACTCCGGGGTATCCTTATGCACCAGGAACAGACCGACCAATTTTAACTACTGGCCATGACGGAACGGCCGATGGCGCATGGGCATTTAATGGCTCCACTACCGTAGGTAGTCCACTATCCACTGGAAACTTCGCTGATAATGTACGATCGACTGGCGTATTTACTATTAGTGCATGGGCTAAAAATGATGATCTTGGCAGAGATGCTGTGATTATTGGTAACACCGATGCAAAAGGTGCATACCCTTACCCTGGTTTTAATTTCGGTTATGGCAGCGATGGTCAGTTAAGGTTTTTTATGAGTGGTGAAGACCCTACATATGGTCTTATTCCATGGGAGGCTGAAAGTGAGCTTGGTGTTATTACTGATAATAACTGGCACCACATCGCCTTAAGTGTAGACGGTATAAATATGACATTTTATGTTGATGGGCAGCCCGTTGGAGAAAGCTATTTTGGATCAACTGAACTGTTTGCAGATGCCAGCTGGTGGGAGCTGCAAATAGGAGCGGCTACTTCAGATTATTATGTTTATGTCGACCATTGGAACGGTGCACTAGATGACATTATGCTTTTTGAAGAAAGCCTGAGCAGCCAGCAGATAAGCGCATTGGCCGGAAATGCTGTGGAGGGCACAGGTTATGAAGCCTTAAGAAATACCATGGCCTTTGGCCAGTACTACCGCTATGGCTACCAAGGGCAGTTTGCTGAAGAAGATAGCGAAACCGGGTGGAATAGTTTTGAACTCAGGATGTATGATGCTACAATAGGCAGGTTTACCACTATTGATCCGATGGGAGAGTTTTGGTCACCTTATGTGGGAATGGGTAATGATCCGGTTAATCTAACTGATCCAACAGGGGGATTGACTTGTCCTACCTGTCCTGATGGGGCAGAGTATGACGATTACAGAAACTCTAATCTTGACTATGCTTACAGTGATTTAGTTGGTGGAGATGGTGTATATCAAATGCTTGAAGGAGTAACTATCACTGCAAGCCCCGTTCTAGTTTCGATGGATCGTACTAGCTCTGCCTTTATGCAGGGTTTTATGGAAAATGTATCAAATATACCAGGGCCATGGTCTGTTGTTGGAGGTCTTTATATGGCTGGTCAGGATGCATCAAATGGTAACTATGCAATGGCTGCTTTCTCCTTAGTGACATTAGGTAAAGGAGGTAAATTGATGAGAGCAGCCAACCCAGCCTTAAAAAAGATTCTTCCAGCATGGAAAAAGATAAGCATTAATGCAGATCACATTCTTTCAGGGCATACAGCTACAGGTAACAGAGCTCTTCAAAGTGGGAAGAAGACAATTTTCCATGGCATGAACAGTAAACAAGTTGAGAAAACTGTTCGAAATGCGTATAAAAATGTTCATACGAAGTTGAAAACACAAGGCGATAGAATACTTGTTCAAGGTGATAGCAATGGAATGACTGTTGAAATGTGGATTAATAAAGCAACGAATTCGATAGAGACAGCTTATCCGATTTACTAGTTATGGAAATACTTACTAATTTTTCCATACCCGCTTCTCATTTAAATAAGAACCTTGTTTCTGAGGTTTACTGGAAAGTAAATGAAGGATTTTTCCCTGAAAAAGGTTGGACAGATTTTACTGTTATTATTTTAGGATGGTGGACTCAAGAGCTTTTAGCACAACTGGATGGTAAAGAGGTAGGTCAATATGATTTTATGGATGGCCCGTTTTATGTTGAAGCCAGAATAACTGTTGAAGATAAAATTTTACTCCATTTTAAAGAGAGAAGGCGCAGTGGCATTAATGTTTTGTTTACAGCTGATGTTGAAATCAAAGACTTTTTCAGCTCACTAAAATCCATCTCTAACCTAGTTCTTAGGCAATGTTATCATAACTCATATAAAAACGAGGACGTATCAAAACTAGAACTGAATTATCAAAAACTTTCTTCGATAAAAAGACCCCTGAGCTAATTTTAGTTTTTGATTGAAGCCCTCGTTCCCGCCATGCTTAGCATGGTGGTAAGTAATAAAAAGATAATTATGCCCCCATGCACAGCATGTCGGCAACATACATTTGTCCCGCGCAGTTAGTTTCATTACC
>CAYGNU010000344.1:0-5417 GCA_964351175.1 uncultured Roseivirgaceae bacterium
CAAATGCGTATTTTTCAAAAAAATGCTGTACTTTTTTCATAGTTTCATTTAATGGCATAAATGTACAAAAAGTAACTGATAATACGCTTTAACCTAGCTATCATGTTACTTATCGATAAATATGTGGCTTCACAAATATATGGCCCAGAATATCATTCCTCGTGGTTGATTCTTATTTTTTTTAACTATTATTGCACTAAATATTATATAATAATAATTTTACACCTTATTCAACCAAGACAACAAAAACGAAATCCAATGAGAAAATTATTCTACGCTATAGCCTTTTTTGGTGTATTGACCTTCTCAGGCTGTGCCCTAAATCAAATGGTAAAGCTTGCGCAGGACCAAAATTTAACGGTTACTCCTAATCCATTAGAGGTTCACGCAGATACTGTTTCATTTGAAATGTCAGCTAACTTACCAGTAAAAATGCTTAAGAAGGGAAAAGTATACACCCTAAACACATTTTACAAGTATGGAGATAGTGAAGCAGCCTTAGAGCCAATGCAGTTCAAAGCTGAAGATTATCCAAATGCTGACTCTCAACAACCAAAAGCTTCTAAGAGCTACACAATGGCTTATTCTCCCGCTATGAAAAGTGGTAGTCTTGAAGTTCAAGGTGTTGCTTCTGATCCTAAGAACGGAAAATCTAAAGAGTCTGCAAGACTTGCAGTTGCTCCAGGTGTAATCACTACATCTAAATTAGTTCAACCAGTTTATTATGCGGCTTACGCTGACCATGGTTATAACAATCAAGAAGAGTTGATTCCTACTAAAGTAGATTTCTTCTTCGATCAAGGAAGATCAGTATTGAAGTATTCTGAGCAAACTTCAAATAGAGGTAAAAAATTCAACGCTTTTGTGGCTGAGAAAAATGCAACAAGAACAGTGACTATCACTGGTACTCACTCTCCTGAAGGTGCTGAAAGAATTAACGATAAGTTAGCTAAAGATAGAGCTACTGCAATCGCTGATTACTACAAAAGACAAATGAAGAAGTATGACTACAAAGGTCTTGCTGATTCAATTGAATTTATTACAAAAGACATTGTTCAAAACTGGCAGTCTTTCAAAGATTCTTTAGCATTATATGATGGTATTGATTCTGAAGCTAAGTCTGCTTATTTAGACGTAGTTAATGGTGCTGGATCTTTCGAAGAAAAGGAAGACCAATTACACAAGTTACCTAACTACAATAAAATATTAAAGGAACTTTATCCTAAATTAAGAACTGCTAAGACTGAAATTTTAACAGTTAAAGAAAAGAAAACTGATGCTGAAATTTCTGTTTTGGCTAAAGGTATAGCAGGAGGAACTGTTACAGCTGATACACTTTCTGAAGAAGAATTGTTGTACTCTGCTACATTAACTCCTTCACTGAAAGAAAAAGAATCTATCTACATGGCTGCTACTAAGAAATCAGGAAGCTGGGTTGCTCATAACAACTTAGGTGCTGTTTATGTAGCTATGGCTATGGACGGTGATGATGCTGCTGGAGCAAAAGCTCAGGCTCAATTAGAAATTGCTGCTAATAAAAATGCAGCTCCTCAAGTACATGCTAATTTAGCTTCTGTTGCTTTGATGAATGGTAATGCTTACAAAGCATACGAACACTTAAACAAAGCATCAGGTGGATCAAGCGAAATGACTCAAGGTGTTAACGGAGTTAAAGGTGCTGTTGAAATCATGATTGCAAAATACCCTGCAGCTGTAAGTTCTACTTCAGGTGCTGAAAATTCTGCGGTTAACTTGTTCAACAAAGGACTTGCTCAAGTATTGAACAAAGACTACCAAAATGCAATGACTTCATTCAAAGAAGCTGCTTCTAAAGACAGCAACATGGGTCTTGCTTACTACGGTGCAGCTATCGCTAGTGCTAGATTAGGTAAAGATGCTGATGTTATTGAAAACTTGACTAATGCTGTTAAAGCAACTCCTTCTTTGAAAGGTGATGCCTTAGAAGACTTAGAATTTGCAAAATATGCTTCTAACGAAGGTTTCAGAAACGCTCTGAAATAATTTTAAGAAACAAAAAGATTGAAAACCCTGGTTTTGGCTTTGCCGAGATCAGGGTTTTTTTATAATCTGATTTTAGTGGTACTGGAATTTTGTGATTAAGACCTCTAGTGCTATTTTTACGCTCCAATTATTTAATCCGATATTAATGAGAGAAATACAGTTTAGAGAAGCACTTGGCGAAGCAATGAGCGAAGAGATGCGCAGAGATGAGAAAGTCTTCCTTATGGGAGAAGAAGTCGCTGAATATAATGGTGCTTATAAAGTAAGCCAAGGTATGCTTGACGAGTTTGGGGCTGAAAGAGTTATAGATACTCCGATTGCTGAACTTGGGTTTGCTGGTGTTGGTGTTGGTGCAGCTATGAACGGTTTAAGGCCAATCATAGAATTTATGACATTTAACTTCTCTCTAGTAGCCATTGATCAGGTCATTAATGCAGCAGCTAAAATGATGTCAATGTCAGGTGGTCAGTTTAGTGTTCCTATCGTATTTAGAGGACCAACTGGAAATGCTGGTATGCTCAGCTCTCAGCACTCTCAAAATTTCGAGAACTGGTTTGCTAACACTCCTGGGTTAAAAGTAGTAGTTCCTTCTAATCCTTATGATGCTAAAGGTTTGCTGAAGTCTTCTATCAGAGACAATGACCCGACCATTTTTATGGAATCGGAATTAATGTATGGTGACAAAGGAGAAGTACCTGAAGGTGAATATTTGATTCCTATAGGTGTAGCTGATATAAAGCGTGAAGGCACTGATGTAACTTTAGTTTCCTTCGGTAAAATGATGAAGACCGTCTATGAGGCTGCTGATGAAGCTGCTAAAGAAGGTATTTCATGCGAAGTGATAGATTTAAGATCAGTTAGGCCTATAGATTATGCCACAGTAGTTAATTCAGTGAAAAAAACTAATAGAATAGTCGTAGTAGAAGAAGCATGGCCTCTAGCGGCTATAAGTTCAGAAATTACTTATCATATTCAAAAATTCGCATTTGATTACCTAGATGCCCCAGTTCATCGGGTAAATAGTATGGATGTGCCATTACCATATGCACCTACTTTAATTGATGCCATTCTTCCAAATGTTAAGAGAACAATGGATGCAATTAAGTCTGTGATGTATAAGTAATCGAAATGAAATAAATGGTCTATCTCTACAGAATTGTTGAAGGCTATTTAAAAGAAAATTTCAATTCAAGACTATATATAGCAACCCTAATTTGGGTTGCTTTTTTATTGTCCTTCAATTATTATTATGACTTTGAAGATAGTTACATAGATTCATTTTATGGAAGCAACATCCGTGTATTGCTGATGTTCGCTTTTCAGGCTATTAGCTACTATGTATCCTGCTGGTTTGTGTATCTATTTACTAATACCAAAGATTTCATTTCCTCATTTCAATTTTGGGGTATAAGTCTATTTGGGTTTTTAGTATTATCATTTGATAGAGGCAATGCTTACAGCCAAGATATTGCACATCTCCTATCAGATCATGTTCATACTTTCCTTTTTACATTTAAAATGGTGCTACGTTGGATGCCATTATTTACAATGGTACTACCCCTTGCACTATTCTACTACATTATTCAAAAAAGTACGATCAACCACTTTTATGGTTTGAGAAGAGGTAATATCAACTTAAAGCCCTATTTCATAATTCTCATGATAATGGTACCGATCATTATTTTGGCTTCTTTCAACCCATCATTTCTTAAGCAATACCCTAATTTTAGAAGTGCTGGCATCACTAATTTCTGTGATTATTTAAACTTGGAAAGTTCTTGGGTAACAGCTCTCTATGAGATTAGTTACGCTTTTGGTTTTTTCACAGTAGAACTCTTTTTCAGAGGTTTTTTAATTTTTGGGCTTGTTAGGTTTTTGGGAGCTCAGGTAATTCTACCAATGACAGTTGTCTATTGCGTACTACACTTTGGGAAACCACTTGGTGAAGCGGTGAGTTCAATTTTTGGCGGTTATATACTAGGAATATTAGCTCTTAAAACGAACAATATTTATGGAGGCATAATAGTTCATATAGGCATAGCCTGGCTAATGGAGCTATTTGCCTATATTCAATTACAATAAAATTATTTATCTCCCAAAAGGATTTAAAGCAGCAAGTCCCTTCTTCCCTCCTCCTAGCTTATTCATTGTCTTCATCATCTTTCGCATGTCGTTAAACTGCTTCAGGAGATTATTCACTTGCTGCACTGAAGTCCCACTTCCTTTGGCAATACGCGCTCTTCTTGTACCATTAATCAAATCTGGAGTTTCACGTTCTTGAGTTGTCATTGATCTGATTATTGCTTCTATTGGTTTGAATGAATCATCATCTACATCAATATCCTTTAATGCTTTACCCATTCCTGGGATCATTCCCATCAAATCTTTGATGTTACCCATTTTCTTAATCTGCTCAAGCTGAGACAAGAAGTCATTAAAATCAAACTGATTCTTACGAATCTTCTTATTTAATCTTCTGGCCTCTTCTTCATCAAATGTTTGCTGCGCACGCTCAACCAAAGAAACAACATCACCCATGCCCAAAATTCTATTGGCCATTCTTTCTGGGTGGAACTTATCAATGGCCTCCATCTTCTCACCATGAGAGATAAATTTAATAGGTTTCTCTACTACCCTTCTGATAGATATAGCTGCACCACCTCGTGTATCACCGTCAAGCTTTGTTAAAACAACTCCATCAAAGTTAAGACGCTCATTAAAAGCCTTAGCCGTATTTACAGCATCCTGACCAGTCATGGAGTCAACGACAAATAATGTTTCTGAAGGATTTAATGCTTCTTTCAATCTGGAGATTTCATTCATCATCTCCTCATCCACTGCTAAACGACCCGCTGTATCAACAATTACTATCTTCTTACCATTCTCTTTGGCGAACTTGATGGCATTATTCGCTATTTGTACGGCATCCTTATTTTCTGGCTCTGCATAAACCTCAACACCTGTCTGTTCACCTAACACTTTTAACTGGTCAATCGCAGCAGGGCGGTAAATATCGCAAGCTGTAAGCAAGACTTGCTTACCACTCTTTTTAAGCATATTGGCCAACTTCCCTGAGAAAGTAGTTTTACCAGATCCTTGAAGACCAGAAATTAATATTACAGCACGATTGCCAGTGATATCAATATCTTCATGACTACCACCCATTAAGGCAGTGAGCTCATCATTGGTTATTTTTGTAAGTAATTGCCCTGGAGAAACAGCTGTTAACACATCCTGACCAAGAGCTTTCTCTTTAATTTCGTCAGTTACGTCTTTGGCTACTTTATAGTTAACGTCCGCATCAATTAAAGCTCTTCTTATCTCCTTCATGGTAGTGGCCACATTGACCTCAGTGATAATACCTTGACCTTTTAGGGTATTAAACGCTATCTCTA
>CAYGNU010000345.1:0-5383 GCA_964351175.1 uncultured Roseivirgaceae bacterium
CTTCCAACCTTTTCTTTCGAAACGGAAATTTGCATTACATGATGGATTTGAGCCTAATAAGAAGAGCTATTTGGTTTGAATTGGACATGGTTGGTGTCAATGGGAATATTTCAATGCAATGATTTTAGAAAAGTTGATAGTTCCTTTGATTTGGAGCGGGATACGGGTAAACGCGCATCTGTTGCATTCATTATTAATTCAAAGTTTCTGGCATTTCCTTCTACCTGTTCGATCTGGCTTCCATTGACGATATAGCTCTTATGGGCATGAAAAAACTGTTGTTGAGGAAGTTTTTCCAAAAGATCTTTTAATCTATTGCGAATTAATTTCTTACAGACTTGATTATGCTGATCCTTGTAAAAAACTTCTACATAGTTTCCATCGGCTTTTAGATAAAGAATCTTATCATTAGCTAGCTGCAATGCTACTTTTCCATTTTCTTCTTCAAAGAGTGTATGGCCTGTTGTACTTGGCTTTTCAACAGGTTCTACTTGAACACCCTTCAGGTTTTTAGTAAGCTGGATGGCTTCCATAGCACTTTGCTTTTGAAAGCTGTATTGTTCGTATAATACAAGTACAGTAATTGGAAAAATACTTATTAGGACTGTATACAAAACTACTTGTTTGAAAACGGTGATCAGATTTGAGCTACCTAAATCAAAGAGAACGAAACAAGAAAATATAAGTAGACAAATGGTGACTACAACCGATAGGATGAGAAAGATTTCTTTTCCTACGGTCCAATTGTCTTCCTGCGTCAATTCAGGGAATAATTTTCTTGCTAATGAGACAACCAAAAGGATAGAAAGTGAGCTTAACAGACTAATAGCAACCCCAAATAATAGTCGATTGCCTATATCTAATTCTTGAAATCCAAAAGGTGCAAGTAGGCTAATTAGTAAGAAGGTGATCAATCCCGGAATAACAACACTTTTATAGTTGAATATAAATGGGTGAGGTTTACTTAAAGTTGTCATGCTTTGTTAAGATAGTTATAGTGTCCAACTAAACAAACTTATGTTCATGAAGCTGAAATTGGAAAAGACTTGAATCATTATTATAATTTAGGCAGGTGAGTATTTATTAATAGCTGGTTTCCTATGCTACTCCAGATCATCTTGAAGATCTATAAAATGTAAGGTTTAAAAGAATCCAGAACATCAAAATTACCTATCCTAGGATATTCATTACCCGCGTAAATCATGAGCTTATGAAGCACTTCTGTACGAACTAAACTGTACTATTTCTTCTTAAATGATGAGTCTTAAGTTTGTAACTTTAACACTTAGAAGTAAATAATCACTTAAAATGAAAAAATGTCAAAAACTTCCCCATAAGAATGGAAATTACAAGCAATAGTTTAGAAATTTGTGGATCTTTTTCCACACTCATCTATATTAATTCTATCATCAACAAATTAAATAAGTCCATAAGCGCCTCGGAAAGGTGGCATAATCTTTAACATAGTAGTAAGGATGATAAAGCCACAGGCAATAAAGGTATTAAAAAGGATAATTAAGGGTTTGGGGTGGACACTTGCGGGCATTTTAACCTTATTGATTATAATCATACTTTTGATCAGAACGCCATATGTCCAAAATAAACTGGTGGGCAAAATAGAGCACTTTCTGGCGGATAAACTCAACACTAAAGTCACTATCGGTGGTGCATATCAAAACTTTCCTAAATCTATTGAAGTATCATCTCTATACCTTGAAGATTTAGAATCAGACACACTTTTATATTTTAACTCGTTGGAAGTAGATACTGACCTTTGGGCTTTACTGGACAACGAAATCCAAATTAATTCCTTAGATCTGAATGATGCTGTAGGCAAAATAAGTAGGGATAACACCACAGGAAATTTTAACTATCAATTTATAATAGATGCATTTGCCACAAATGATACGATTCAAAAGCCAAAAGGTAAAATCTGGAAATTTGACATAGATAATATAAATCTGAAATCAATCCAATTTACAATGGACGATCAATTGGATAGCGCATTTTTATCGGCATCCTTAGGTGAATTGGAGATTGATATTGAAAAGCTAGATCTTGATAAACCATCATTGAAGATCAGCGGTATAGATTTAGAAGGAGCTAATATCAACTATACGGTTAGCAAGTCTTTAGAAAATTCTGAAAAGACCCAAAATACCTCCAATGAGATCTTTGATTTGCAATTCGATGAAATCAATATCTCAAAATCGAAAGTAGATTATACAACGACCGAACAGAATATCACTGGCAATATCGATAAACTGGCGCTTAAGGTTGACAGAATGAGTTTGCCTGAGGAAGACATAGCTATTAGAAACCTGCTATTAGAAAATTCTCAATTAAAATTCATTTCAACTTCATCAATTGCACCAGATTCCACCTCGTCTCAAACTATTCCGGGCAAATCTAATTGGCAGATAATTGCGTCCAATTTTAAATCAGTAAATAATGAATTTATTTTTAAGCTCGATTCAACTGAAAGCTCAAATGGTCACTTCAATCCGAAACAGTTCAACATTAGCAAACTAAACGCTGATATAAAAAACAGTAGCTACTCAACGGATTCCATTCATACTGACATTAAACAGCTCACTTTTCTTTCTGATCAATTGCCAATAAAGACCGAAGGTATTTTTAGTATGGGAAATACTACCCTATCCTTAAAGGATGGTATGGTCCAAGTCGGAGAAAGTAAAATAAACCTAAATGTAGATTCTCAATTTGAAAAAATAGAGAACCTTATTGATCCGAACACTCAAATTCAGCTCAACTTGGCATCTTCAACCTTGTATTCCAATGATTTAAAATATTTTTTGCCTTCGCTGTCTGAAGTCAAATTACCAAACCAACTTAGTCTAGAGGGTAATATCAATGGCCTCTTAGGTGATCTAGATATATCCGAACTAAAAGCTAGCACTTTTAGCTCTGATCTCTGGCTGACTGCAAATATTAAATCACTATTAACCATTGAGAATGTATGTTATAACATCCAAAGGCTTTATATAGTAAGCACTAAGGACGAGTTTTTACCATATCTGCCTGACGGTCTCAAAGCCCAGGTATCACTACCCAAAACCATAGAACTGTTAGCAGAAGGTAAGGGAAGTCTAACAAGCTTCATAGGTCATTTACGAGTAAACTCTTCTTATGGCAACGCGGCATTAGATATCGATTCACTCTACTTAATGGACAGTATACCGCATTATAGTTTAAAAATAGTTTCGAATGGAATTTCAATTGGAAGGCTACTTAATCAAAAAGATGGTAACCTGGACAGTTTGCAACTCAATTTAAATATCGTAGGGTTAGGCATTGATCCAAGTTTGTTGAAAACATCAGCTCAAGGTAGCATTTCGAATATTAAGTATAATAATTACACTTATGACTCCCTAATACTAGATGCCAATTTGCGGAATACTATACTGGATGGAATCGTCAAAGTACAAGACGAGAATTTGAATCTAACACTAAAAGGTGATATTGATTTAAACGCTGAGATGCACAAAAATAACATGACGCTAAATCTGCAAAAAGCAGACTTGCACGCCATAAACTTCTCTCTTACACCACTTATATTAAAAGGAAAACTCATCACAGCCTTTGAAACAAAAGACTTTAAAAGATTTAATGGACAAATAGTTATTCGTGACTTTATGGCTGATAATGATATTGATGTTTACAGTGTAGATTCATTATTGGTAGCAAGTATTGAACAAGAAGGATTGACACAAATTCTCATTGATTCGGACATTATGCAAGGTACTTTTAAAGGTAATATTGATTTATTCACTGTAAAAGAAAGCTTAAATCAGCATGTAAATAGATACTATGATTTAAACGATACGCCTAATGATAGTTTGCCAGAAATAGATTTCACATTTGACTTTGATTTAAAAAACACTGACTTATTAACCGAAATAATTATTCCCGATTTACAGGAGTTTGACCCCGGTCATTTTAAGGCAACCTTCAATAGTAAGGCTGACCAATTGAATGTTGATTTAGGTATACATCATTTAAAATATAAAAATATAATAGTCGATAATTTCCAGCTTACAAGTTCTTCTTCAGATAAAAAGCTTAGCTCCAATCTATCTATAGACAATATTTCTTCATCCAATGCGCAGATTAAGAATTTTAATATAGAAGCCATTCTAGAAAATAATGAATTGGCCACCTCACTAATTATCAATGACTCTATTGGCCAAAAGAAGTATTATATAAAAAGTGTTTTTCAAAGCATTGATAGCGTTTTTCAAATGAGGATTGATAGTAAGCAGCTTATTTTGGCTTATGAAGAATGGAACGTAGAACAGAGCCAACCTTTAGTTATTGGCAATAGCTTAATGAACAAGTCCACCTCATTAAAACTATCTAAAGATCAGCAGATGATTACTTTCCAGACCATGCCACAAGATTCATCCCTGCAAGTAAGGTTTGACAACTTTTCTCTAAAAACAATTGGTACGGCTTTAAAAAAGAAAGATGAGCTGCTGAATGGTGAACTCAATGGTAATGTTGATATTTTATTTCAGGCGGCCAACACTGGGTTTCTTGCGGATATTGACATTGATAAACTGACGATAATGGACAAGGAATGGGGTGATTTTAAGTTAAAGGTTACTCCCACTCAAAATGACAATTATTTGGCTAAACTCGACTTAAAATCTTCAATTAATAAAGTATCCATCACCAGTGAATACAACTTAGAACAAACCGATGAAATTAGCTTAAAAGCCACCATTGATAAATTTGACCTCAAAACCATCGCCCCTATTGTAAAAAGCAGTGTTGAAAATTTAGAAGGTAATTTACAAGGAATAATAAATCTCAAGAATGGATTTTCTACACCAATCATCAATGGTAATCTTACATTTAACAATGCAATCATCAACCCCACTGCCCTTAACAACAATCTGAAAATTGAAAATGAAACAATAAAATTCAAGGATTCACAAATTGTATTCAATCAGTTCAAATTAGAAGATGAGAAGGGAAATAGTTCTTTAATTAATGGTCAACTTGAACTGATAAACCTGTCATTCTACAAGCTGGATTTAAGCCTCACCACCAATAACTTCATGCTACTCAATACCACAAGTAAAGACAATGATCTGTTTTTTGGTGTGTTAAAAACCGATGGTAAGGTGATCATAAAAGGCACAACACAAAGACCCGATATAACTGCTAACCTCAAACTACTAGAAGACGGCAATATAACTTATGTAGTGCCAGAAACAGAGTATAATATGGCAAGCTCAGAGAATGTTGTTGAATTTGTAAATGTGAATGGCGAAGTCGAACAACCAGAACAAATTACACAAGACAGCCTGAAATTTCTGGGTTTAGAACTATCCGCCAAGGTTGAAATAGATAAGTC
>CAYGNU010000346.1:0-5373 GCA_964351175.1 uncultured Roseivirgaceae bacterium
GCATGGAGATAGTTATTCTAAATAAGCCAGGAAAAGTACTGAATACGATTAAACTGTTAACCTCATCGCTCTTTTGTTGCGTTGGTGGCGAAGCAAAGCGGAAACCTCAACACAACACCCATTAAACTTTATTGCTCATAACCGAAGTTTTTTTATATTTATGCCAAGGGAAGCTTCAGTGGGGACTTGCATAGCGCGGAGCAACGAAGTTTAGCTTGATATTGAGAGACATTCTTCAAAATTTCAAATCAAAAGTTCCCATTTCAAGAACTTTATGTTATCTTTTCTTGTAAACTACAGAAGTTAATGGAAAGGATATTTGCGAAAAGTACTTTAAGAAAATATTGGGAAAAACTTGCGGATGTTGAACAACACCTAAAAACTTGGTATGATACCGCTATGAGTTGTGACTGGAAAGATCCAAGTGAAGTCAAAAACACTTATGCTAATGCGTCAATATTAAAAGACACAAGAGTGGTTTTCAATATTAAAGGAAATTCGTACAGACTCGTAACAAAGTTCAACTTTGAAAAGCAGTGGATATTTATCCGGTTCATCGGAACTCACGCAGAATATGATAAAATTGATGCTAACACGATTTAAAAATTATAGACATGGATATTAAACCTATCAGAACTGAAGCAGACTATCAAAAAGCTATTAAAAGGCTTGAGTTAATATTTGATGCTAAAATTGGAACACCTGAAAGCGATGAGGCTGACGTGTTGGGACTTTTGATTGATGAATACGAAAAGAAACATTATCCGATCGAAGCTCCCGACCCAATTGAAGCTATTAAAATACGAATGGAAGAAATGCATCTAAAGCAAGTTGATCTAATAGAGGAAATCGGTGGGAAAAGTAGAGTGTCCGAGATTTTGAATCGGAAAAGGAAATTGACTGTGGACATGATTAGAAACCTTGCAGTGAGACTCAATTTATCAGCCGGGCTGCTAATCAGGGACTACCAAATAACTAAATGAGAACGGTTGGCAACATCATGTATGAAATCATTGCCGCGCAAAGCAAACGCACAGACCAAAGCTACGATTCATACACAAATCGTTACTAGTATTCCCACCATGAAAAACTTCATTCTAATTCTATTTTGTTTTATCTCCGCTCCAAGTTTTAGCCAAACAGAGCGACCAGAAAACAAAGGTGTCGCACAGAAATTCGAGACACTTTATAACGCTGAAGATTTCGAGGAAATTTTCAATCTTTTTTCGAATACCATGAAAAGCGCTCTGCCTCTGGATAAAACAACGCAATTCCTTAAAGGTCTAAAAGGTCAAGCAGGTGCAATAAAAAACAGAGAGTTCATAACATATGTGAACGGATCTTATGCGTCTTATAAAACAACGTTTGAACGTGCACTCTTTGCTGTCAATATTTCAATTGATGGGAATTTCAAAATAAATGGTCTTTTTGTTAAACCTTATGTAGACGACAACCTTCCAGAATTAGCCAGAAATAAGACTAACCTTATACTTCCATTCAATAACGAATGGACAGTTTTTTGGGGAGGAGAAACAGAAGAATTAAACTACCATGTGAACAATAGAGCCCAGAAAGGCGCTTTCGACTTGATTATTACTAACGCAGAAGGGAAATCCTTCAAATCAGATGGACAGTCAAACGAAGACTATTATTCATTCGGGCAAGAAATAATTGCTCCTTGTCACGGAACTGTGGTACTAGTTGTTGACGGCATTAGGGATAATAAACCAGGAGAATTAAATCCAATATACGTGCCTGGAAACACAGTAATTCTAAAAACTGATAACTCAGAATTTCTGTTTTTTGCTCATTTCAAGCAAACCTCAATTGTGGTGGAGCAAGGGCAAAAGGTTCAAAAAGGCCAACTTTTGGGTCTATGCGGTAATTCAGGCAATTCGTCAGAACCACATCTTCATTTTCACATCCAGAATGTTGAAGATATGAACAAGGCCACAGCAGCAAACTGTTATTTTGACAGAATTTTTGTCAACGGAGAACTTAAATCTGACTACTCCCCGATTAAAGGTGATAAGATTAAGAACGAATAAAAAACTGGTAACATTTGTAGCTGTTGCGCAACCCCTCTTTGTATGCTGACCAGCATATATTCTTTATCACCACGACATGTTATAAGTGGCTTCCGCTGATTCCTATTGGAAACTCCTTTGATATTTTGGTGGACAGCCTACGTTTCTGCTGTGAAAAGTACAAGCTGGATGTT
This sequence comes from uncultured Roseivirgaceae bacterium, assembly GCA_964351175.1. Taxonomy (GTDB): domain Bacteria; phylum Bacteroidota; class Bacteroidia; order Cytophagales; family Cyclobacteriaceae; genus Fulvivirga. Next base: position 2,222 of record CAYGNU010000346.1, read on the forward strand.
TTGGGATATGTTTTTATGCCGAATCATATCTATTTGATTTTACATTTCCCCGCTTCGATGAGCAGAAGTTATTTCATGCGAGACTTCAAAAAGTTCACCTCTACGCATGTTCGAGAGGAAGTTGAAAAGCATTCTATGTCACTGCTGGATCAAATTGACATTCATGAGGAGGGAGGGGCTTTTAAAGCATGGATGGAAAGGTTTCACGAAGTGTATTTAGAAGATCTGAAACATCTTGAAAGAAAATTAGACTACATCCATACCAATCCCCTACAGGAAAAATGGAACCTGGTCCAGAAGCCAGAGGATTACCAGTATAGCAGTGCATCTTCTTATGAGTTTGGTATACAGGGGAAGGTCATTGTGAAGGACTATCGAGCGTTCATAAAGGTTATCGCATAGAAACACCCGACAGCACAGGAATCTGCCGAATTGGTCAAAACGATTCTTCGCCGTTTGGGGTGTTGCTCCAGTTTTCTCCTATATTTTGACTTTTGTTTTGATAACAATTTTGAAATAGATTAACTAGGGACAGTATATTAACCTACTCATTAATCCGGGAGTAAATGTATAAATAGGAGCAGGATGGCCTACCTCAAAAATCTAGTTATTCGAATGATGCTCTTATTTTGATAAACACCTTAACACAAGATAAAAACATTGAATTTAAGGAATCAATGAAAAACGAACGAACTGCAATAAGAACCACATTATTTAGCATAATAAGCAATGCCAGTTTAGCATTGATTAAAGGACTTGCTGGTTTCTTCGGGAATTCTTATGCGCTTATAGCCGATGCAATCGAATCAACAGCAGATATATTTTCTTCTCTTCTTGTACTTTTCGGATTAAAATACGCCAAACGTCCGGCAGACGAAAACCATCCATATGGACATGGAAAAATTGAACCATTAATAACTTTTTTGGTAGTTGCTTTTCTCGTCACCTCCGCCACTATTATTGCTTATGAAAGCATTCAAAATATTCAAACACCACATAAGGTTCCAAAATCCTGGACTTTGTTTGTACTCGGTGCAATCATCATCTGGAAAGAAATCTCCTTCAGAATTGTAATTAAAAAAAGCAAAGAGACCAATAGCTCATCTCTCAAAGCAGACGCTTGGCATCATAGAAGTGATGCCATTACTTCCGTCATGGCGTTTATAGGTATTTCTATCGCTTTGATATTTGGCAAAGGATACGAAACAGCTGATGATTGGGCAGCATTATTTGCTTCGGCATTTATTCTTTACAATAGCTATTTAATTTTTAGACCTGCTCTGGGCGAGATTATGGATGAACATTTATATGATGAACTATTAGAAGAAATTCGTAACGAATCCATAAAAGTCCAGGGTATAATAGGAACAGAAAAATGTTTTATTCGAAAAGCAGGAATGAAATATCATGTTGATTTACATGCTATAGTAAATGGAGCGATATCTGTCAAGGAAGGACATGAGATTTCACATCAACTGAAAGATCATTTGATAAACACGATACCGAATTTGAGTCACGTGTTGATTCACATTGAGCCCGAACACTCTATCGTCTGTGACTATTGAGTCATATAAAAAGGGTATTTCGGTAGCTGCAGTTGCTGTGGTTGGACAGTTCTTTTATCTTAGTCCTATCATGTTAATGGCGTTACAATTCTGGTCGCTAGGTCTTTTTTAATACGGAAGAAAATGGTTTGTAAAAATTGTGAGGCAATAGTTGAGGGAAAATTCTGTAGTAATTGTGGACAAAACGCAAAAGTTGGAAAAATCAACTTTCCGAATTTTTTAAATGAAGTCTCAGAAAGTATTTTCCTTGTAAATAAAGGCTTCTTTTTTACGCTCATAAATTTGTTTTTGCGTCCAGGTCAAAGCATCAGAGATTTTATAAATGGGAAGAGAAAATATCACTACAAACCAATCGCCTATGTAATTGTTCTTTCGACTGTTTATTTTCTAATCTCCCGTATAGCTGATCAAAACACCTTGATTGAAGACCTGATTTCAGGTTTTTTATCTTATGATTCTGAAGGAGAGGCTGAATTACCAACATCTTTGACATGGTTTTCTGCTAACTATGCTTATACGACCTTACTTCTTCTTCCAATTTTTTCTTTTGCTTCCTTTATTTCCTTTTTGGGTCATAATAGAAATTTTCTGGAGCACATTGTTTTGAATGCTTATATCACTGGTCAGCAAGCTATTTTTTATACGCTGTTTATCACATTTGAAATTTTCATTACAAATGACCTTCTGGAAATAATACCCGTCTTTCTTTCGCTCTCTTATACCTTCTGGACATTTTGGGGATTTTTCTCAGAAGGAAATCGATTAATCAATGTGTTCCGCACAATATTGACCTATATTTTGTATTTAATAATAAGTACAGGAATTCTATTTAGTATAGCAGATTGGCTGATGTGATCATTAAAAAATCATCTTCATTGATGATAATCTGTGGTTAAACCTAATAATATCATTATTGTTTCCTCTTTCAATTACCACCAATGCTGTCATTCTAGATGAAAATATGCTTATTTTTGACTATTAAACTAAAATAGTCAAATAGATTAATGTCTCCAGCCAAGGAAAAAATTTTAAATATTGCCAGCGCTACTTTTAGCAGATATGGCTACTATAAGACGTCCATGGATGAGATAGCCAAATCATCCCGAAAGGCGAAAGGATCACTCTATTACCATTTCGAAAGTAAGGAGCTCCTTTTTAAGGAAGTGGTGCAAGGGGAGCTCAATTATCTGAAGGAAGTGCTCACCATCATTTTTAATCAAACCAATTTTGGCAGCAGGGATATCCTGAGGGTTTACATGCTCAAGCGAATGGAGATTCTTAAGTCTTCGCTCAATTATATTGAGACACTCCGTCCTGAATTTTATGAGTTTTACGACTTTCTCACCGAAATCAAATCTGAAATGGACGCATGGGAAAGGGATCAAATCATCAACACCTTCAAAAGGGGGATTGCCCAAGGTGAACTGGAATTACCGGGTGATCTAATGATTTATGCCGAAGTACTGGTGATGACGCTCAAAGGATTGGAAACGCCCTTCTATCTACAGGGCAAATACGAAATGCTGGAAGCTCATTTTGACAATCTGATCAATGTAATTACGAAGGGAATCACAAAATTTTAAACGT
>CAYGNU010000347.1:0-5331 GCA_964351175.1 uncultured Roseivirgaceae bacterium
AAAATTAAATTATGCGGAGCCAATACCCGAGTCCGACTTGAAACGCTTGTTATACACCGAACTAAATACTGTAGGAAACTGAAAATGATAAACTCCGAACCCATGATTTGGTGGAGTTATCACCACTTAAGTATGGGGTGATTGAATGCTTGGCTTTCACTTCTAACTTAATTGGAGCAATAGAACGAAAATTATAACCCATTCCAGCTACTCCAGATATCAAAAAGTTATTTGCTGCTTCAGGTACGTCGTAAGTGAAGCTCATTTCTTGCAATTGCTCATCATTTTCCGAATATAGAATATTCTTATACTCTCCGTTTTTGTATCCAATTTTATAAGAAAATTCTGGACCTGCTGTTATATAAAATTGAGAACGTGAAAGCGGAGAGTATCGCAATCGGATAGGTAGGCTTAAATAAGTGGTGTTGAAATCTTTTTTGCCTATATAAGCTTTGAGATAGTTGCCTGTGGGATTTCTGTTTATGTCAGTTTCTTGAATGGTTAGTTCTTCAATATCATATGTAAAGAAAAAATATTCCAAACCTGTTTGTAGGCTGAAATTTTGGGAAAAATCAAAATTAGTTAAAGCATGAATTTGGAAACCAAAGTCATAAGAAATGACATCATTAATAAAATCACCATCAGATGATTCATAATGCAGCGAACTATAGTTTACAGAAGCACCGATTTCGAGTTTCTCGAATAAGCTGTTTTGAGCTTGTATAGAATGGCTTGGCATTAGTAAGAAACTCAAAGGCAAAAATAGGAAAAGAGAAATTCGTTTTAGCATGCTTGCGTTATTCAAAGGTGTATAACGACCCCGCGTTTAAGCGGCGAAGGGTTTTCGGTTTTTTGAGAAAGTAACCAAATTAGTTCCTTAGCTGAAAGTTAAAATTGCGGAGCCACTACCCGAGTCCGACTTGAAACGCTTGTTAGGTGCAATTATAGCTTGGATTCTATTTAGAAAACTCTTTTCGTAAATCATGGCAATAGTGAGACTCAAAACCAAGATCAATAGCCATTTTAAAAACTTCCTCACCAAATTTTTTCTTCAAGTTTTTATCGCTTGGTTTTAAGTGGTTACGATAGATATATGAAATCACTTCATCTCGTGCGTCATCTTGATATGGATTATTCTTAAGAGCTTCTTCAGCAAAATCATAAAGCTTTTGATTTACAGAGGCTCCATCTATAAAAAAGTCTAGGTGTTTGAGAAAATTACCATGTTTAAAAATGTTAGTACCCGAAGTACCATTAGATTCAAAAACTTCTTTTCTGGATTTAGTAGCTCTTCCAATTTGGTAATCTGAATCAGTAAAATATTTTAATCTATTTTCAGGAATACCAGATCTATTCAGTAATGAAATAGTTAATTGTTGAGCTGCTCCAAGCTTCGTGATTCTCTCCTCATACTCCTCCTTAATATTGAACTTTTTATACTCATCGTATAATTGTTCTTCCTCGGGAGTTAATTCAAGTTTTTTCATAATGGAATAAGTTTAGCACCTAACGACCCTGCGTTTAAGCGGCGAAGGGTTTTCGGTTTTTGTGAAAGTAACAGAATTAATCAGTTACCTAAAAGTTAAATTTGCGGAGCCACTACCCGAGTCCGACTTGAAACGCTTGTTATACCAATTTTCTACATGAAGCCAAGTAGGCTCAATATTGAAAAAAGGACCATCATGATTGTACCCGCAATTGTTAAACTTGCAAACCATTTTCTCCACCATGGTTCTTCTTTCCATGTCTTGAAGTACTTGAAATAAGAAAGACTGATTAAAATACCGAAAACTGCACATACATAAAGAGGATTTAGTCCAATACTTTGCAAATATTCAGCAAGTTTTTCTCCTAAACCACGATACATTTAAATGATTAAGTTTTTAATTGGTATAACGACCCGGCGTTTAATGGGCGCAGAGATTGAGTTTTTGTTGAAGTAACTGATTTGTTTTATTGCACACAAGTTATTGATCGCATTCCGTCTGCGTCCCATTGAAACGCTTGTTAGGTTTACTATCTAAGCTCTGCACTACAAACTGGACATTTTCTTGCACCACCACGGATTCTGGTAGTTCTTATTTTCTCACCTTTTGTGTCAAAGCATGCAGTACAATATAGACCGTCATCATTTTCAAACTGATAACATCCCCACTTAACAGTTTTGGGTTCATCCTTAGACGAAGCTTTAGTTTCTAATTCACGAATCCTGTCTTTTAGATTTATTACTTCTTCTTTTAGTGTTACAACTTCCATTTTGCTATCAGCTAATTCATTAGATAGGTCAGCCAAGAGATTACTGAATTCAGCTGCTTCAATATTCTTTGAGATTTCTCTTAGCCTTTTTACAATCTCAATTGAAGCATTTATAGAAGTCAAAATTTCCATAGGAATATAGATTTGTGAAGTGAACCTAACGACCCCGCGTTTAAGCGGCGAGGGTTTTCGGTTGAACTGAAAGTAACAGAATTAATTAGTTACCTGAAAATTAAATTATACGGAGCCAATACCCGAGTCCGACTTAAAACGCTTGTTATACAACTTTTACCGTGCAGGAGCATCGACAAATGCAATAGTTGGTACTTCATTTAAAGACTTTGTGGACGAGTAGTCAATTCCTTGATCTAAATACAATTCAGCCATTTTCTTTAAAGACATTTGAAGCCGATTAGCCATCAAACCATTTAATTTAGGTAACGACTCTTGAACTAAGGCAAGCCAGGAATGAAGAAACTGATATTCAAACCAACTCATCGGAAGAGTAGTATTTATCGCTCTTTCCATTGGATTTAAAAAATAAAGGGTTGCTACAATTTTCTTATCCTTTGATAAAGCCGTGCCTATTGTACTGTTTATAATTTCTTCTTGACCACAAACTGACATAACATCAATATTTTGAGAAAGATCAGTATCTGATAGTTTTTTTATAGATGCTAAAATTGAATTTTTGATATGTGATTGATTTGGATCTTTTGGATCAATTACATGAAGCATCTTAGCAGCAAAGCAAAGAATCAATCGAACATATTCAACTGGTTTTAAGTCTGAGTGTAATGGCTTAAAAGAAACTTTATAAGTCAACGCATCGGTGGAACTTATTGTAGCTTCTAGCAATGTCGTAGCATTTGCACTTTTTAAAAAGTTACGACCTACGAATAAAAGGATAATGGCACCAATCAATAATAACCAAATCATAAGCAAGGAGTTTGAGTTTAATTTAAGTTGTATAACGACCCTGCGTTTAAGCGGCGAAGGGTTTTCGGTTTCTGTGAAAGTAACAGAAATAATCAGTTACCTGAAAATTAAATTATGCGGAGCCAATACCCGAGTCCGACTTAAAACGCTTGTTAGTGCACATTTTTTAAGGTGTTAGTATAACTTTGTTTGGTAAAAATTCAATTTTGAATGCTTCGGTAGGAACATCATTTGGTTTGATGTCACAGCCGTAGTCTTTGTAATAATTATTGAAATGATCTAAGGCTGTACTGTCAGAAAGAAATATGTCACCTGTATAATTAGGCTCTGAGTTAAAAAAGACAAGGCAATTTCCGCGAATGCCAACTTTTGTACTATTTACTGAAGTCCAACCTTGAGAATAACCAAAAACCAACTTGCCAAATGGCGGACGAAACAGAACCCTAAATTGATCAATTTCCTGAGTAAGTATTCCAGATGAATCTGAAGTTATACTTAGAATGTGACGGTTTTTTGTTTCACAACCGTTACAGTCATGTTGCAAATATTCAACACCTTCCCAAACACCCGTTGAACCATCTGAAAAAACTTCGTTTAAAATAATTGGCGTTGAGTAAAAACTAAGTTCAACTGGTTTAAAAAATAGAAATCCGACCAAGCCAAGAATTAGGATGGTCAAAACTATGATGATATTTTTCTTGGTGAGTTTCAATGTGTACTAACGACCCTGCGTTTAAGCGGCGAGTCTGGTTTTAATTATTAAAGTTCCGAACCCTAATCGAGTCCGTTTGAAACGCTTGTTAGCTGGCTTGTTTAAAATAGGATTTAACTTTTTCAGTATTTAAATAATAAATTACGAAAGGAAGAATTAGTAACCGCATTAAACTCTTAATACTTCCTTCAACAGTAGTTATTTCTTTTAGTTCTTCTATAAACAATCCCGCGATTAGATTAAATAGGGCTAGAAAAAATAGAAGTATCAAAAAAATGAAAAGCGTTACTCGACTACTTTTCCAACGTTTGATTATACCAATTCCCATATATATAAATAATGGAATAAAAATTATCCCAAAAAAGAAATACGAAGGGACTGTAATTGTATAAAAAACGGCTAGGATAAGCCCAATAAATAAAAGACCACTTATAACGTAAAGGCCTGAAGGAGTAGAAATATTTTCCGTCGTCATATTTATTTGATTAAGACAGCTAACGGTCCCGCGTTTAAGCGGAGCAGGGTTTCGTTTTTTTCTAAAAGTGCAAAAATAACGCTTTACCGACAAACAGAATTTTGAGCCCCTACCTGCTTCCGCTTAAAACGCTTGTTATGTGAAAACTGAGGATTTTTGAATTACTCCAACAAGAACTTAAAAAGTGAAGTACGTGTGTAACCCGAAACGAACTGCGTTGACCGGACAGGCAAAGCCAAAACGTCGAGTAGGTTGTTAAAACAACGCCCAGAGCACTAAATGACATTTTTAAAAGAGTAAAAACCGACTTAAAAGGAGAGAAATTTTTTAAAAGCTAGGTGCAGATTGCCAGCCTAAAAGAGGCACCCCACAAACAACGAACGAAGCTTTTTAGCGGAATAGAAACTTAAAAAAGCCAAGTAAAAATTACTACAGAAAGAACTTGCCTGACCGGGCACATAACGACCCTGCGTTTAAGCGGCGAGGGTTTTCGGTTGAATTGAAAGTAACAGAATTAATCAGTTACCTGAAAGTTAAATTTGCGGAGCCACTACCCGAGTCCGACTTGAAACGCTTGTTAGGTGCATTAGCCATTTTGCCAAAGTGAACCTTTTGAAGAAATCTCCAAAACTGGAGTTCTTTCAATCTCTTTCCAAGGTTTAGTTTTGTTATCGAGCTCGACGATATAATATTCTCTGCTGCATGACTCCCAATTAGTGCAGGGACATTTATTTGGCGTAGAATTCCAGGGAATTTCTGCTCTTTCCTTTAATTCATCAAAAGCTTTAGAAAAGGAGGAGAATTCTCCACACCACTCTGCATGAGTAAGATCTTCGATTACAAAAATGGACATTTATTTCTATGCACCTAACATATTATTAAGCGAACGAGGGGTTTTGGATATTGTTCGGATAATATCCTGAATGTGCCCAAAATAGCCTTCAAACTA
>CAYGNU010000348.1:0-5296 GCA_964351175.1 uncultured Roseivirgaceae bacterium
TTAATGCTCTTGGTCGGTGTTGTCACCGACCTATAAAGCAACTATTTTGACATATGAATAACGGAATGACATTTTTCACTGCTACCTGTCTCAATTGGCGGCATTTGCTTGAAAAAGATCAGCGCAAGGAAATAATCATCAATAGTCTTAGATATTTAGTTGAAGATAACAGAATATGGCTTTATGGTTTTGTCATTATGCCAAATCATATCCATTTGTTATGGAGTAAACAAGAAAAATGGTTTGATAAAAATATTCAACAAATGTTTCTAAAATACACGGCTCAGCAAATTAAGTTTTTGCTTGTTGATACTGATTCTAAAAATGAGCTTGAATTTTACAGAAGTAGTCAAAATGATAGAATGTTTCACTTTTGGGAAAGAAGGCCTTACAAAGCAACAATGTACAACAGACAAGTGGCTGAACAGAAGTTAGATTATATTCATAATAATCCTGTGAAAGCAGGGTTATGTCAATTTTCAGAAGAGTACAAATACTCATCAGCTGCATTTTATGAATTAAATCGAGATGATTGGGGATTCATTACACACTACGCAGAACATATATAGATATGAGATTGGTTGTGACAACCAGCATAAAATAAACAGGAGGTGGTTGGTGACAACACCAACCAAAAGCAAAAACAACCAGACTTTATTAAAATTAATGCTCTTGGTCGGTGTTGTCACCGACCTAATACTCATAAATAGAAGTGTTATGAATCTTAAAAAAAACAAAGCCAATGCGATGGCCTTCTACAAAATGGCTTATGAAGGCAACCCAAAAAATGCTGTGGAGCGCTATGTTGGTGATGAGTATATACAGCATAATCCAGATGTAGCTGATGGCTTAGAAGGATTTATCAATTACTTCGAGAGAATGCAACAGGAATACCCCAACAAGACCATTGAATTTGTGAGGTGTATAGCTGAAGGTGATTTGGTAGCGCTACATACCCATCAGACATGGCCAGAAAATGATCAATATGTAACGATGGATTTCTTCCGTTTTGATGGGCAAGGAAAAATATGTGAGCATTGGGACGCAATACAACAAATTCCTAAAACCTCGAAAAATCCTAATAAGATGTATTAGGATTTTGCTCTTGATAGGTGTTGTCAAAGACCTATGAAAATAAAGTAAATACATGAATACTCTTCTCAATAAAAACCCAGCGCCATTTTAATGACGCTGGGTTTTTTTATAGATTCTAACTGGTTAGACTTACGGCACTTTTACCGCTCCTACCCCAGCGTCCCAAAGCTTTTTGTTATATGCTGGTATATCGGTTTCCATCAGTTCTTTAGCTCTTTTGTTCAACCCATCCCAAATGGCCATCAGTTCTTTTAACCTCACTTTGTTAGGTTCGTTAATTCTTGGCAAGGCACCATCGGTTTGGTTAATTAAGAAAAGAAATTCTGCCGTAAACTTATTCGGGTAGTTCTCCACATCATCATAAGCCTTAGACTTTCTTTGTACCATGTCTTCATCCCAAGCTTTCATCTTTTTCAATAATGCTTCACCTTCAGTTTTCAATGCTGCTGCATCTTTTGGTAATAAAGCCATTGCTTCTTCCAATTGATCTTGAACTTTCATTAAAGCATTTACTTTAGTGTGCATTTCGCTAAATGTTGCTTCCGCACCCTTCATAAAGGCATCAAACTCTTTGTAATCTGCTGGCGTTGTAGTGAATAGTGGATTAGGCAATATTTTAGCTGCTGTTTCCATCTTCTGATCACCAATCATTATTGTCACTTTGTAATCACCCGGTACTGCCTTATGACCTCTAAAACTACCTTCAATATAGGCTGTTGGGGCACCCACCATAATAGGATATCGCATATCCCAAACAATACGGTTCAAACCCTCATTTTTCGACAAAGTCGGATTGGCAGAAGGCCCACCATCATATGATTTAAAGTCCTTATCCTTTTTAGAAGAATATGTCCTTACCACATTGCCTTGAGCATCTGCTATCTGAAGTTTAACTTCCACATCATCCTCCAGCTTAGGCAGATTATAATAGATAACTACACCATTAGCAGGGTTTACTCCTTCAAAGGGATTTGATCCTGTAAAACTCTCTGAATTCCCGTTCAATGGGCTACCCCAGTTACCAATGATAGCATCTTCAGGTGTATACAAAGTAAGAGCATCACTTGATTTATATTGTCTTATTAAGCCCATATCATCCAAAATCCAAAATGAGCGACCCATGGTGGCTACAACCAGATCATCCTTATGAATTCTAAGATCGGTGATTGGTACAACAGGTAAATTCAACTGAAATGGCTTCCAGGCCTTACCTCCATCTCTCGAGATATAAATTCCAAGTTCAGTACCAGCAAAAAGTAAATCCTTCACTTTATCGTCTTCGCGCACCACTCTGGTATAGGCTCCATAAGGAATACCTGTGCTGATGTTTGTCCATGACTTACCATAATTAGTCGACTTGTAAATAGCGGGTGTCTTATCATTAAACTTATATCTTGTAGTGGCTATATACACTGTGGCCGGATCATGCGGTGAAACTTCTATAGCATTGACTAAACATTCTGTCAATCCTTTGGGCGTAATATTAGTCCAGGTTGCACCATTGTCTTTGGTAATATGTACCAAGCCGTCATTACTACCGGTATAGATTACACCCTTTTCACTTGGAGATTCTAATACATAACTCAATACACCATAATTCTCAGCGCCTACAGCCTCCACGGTATATGGCCCTCCTCCTTTAATCTGCTTCGATTTTTCGTTTCTAGTTAAATCAGGAGAAACCTCTTCCCATGATTTACCCATATCTCTGGTTCTTAATAATACCTGTGCACCATGATAAAAAGTACCCGGTTCGTGCTTCGACCAAATTATTGGCGCATTCCAATCAAAGCGATATTTCATATCACTAGCTGCTCTTGATAAATACTGGATAGGTGCGGCCATCACGTTCGTAGTGGCTTTAGATTGGATATCAAGTACTTCAATCGTACCTAGGTAGCTTCCTCCCATTACATATCTCGGATTATCAGGATCAAACGCTAAAAAGGCACTTTCACCTCCAGCTGAATAAGTCCAGTGACTTGTATTGATACTCCAATCATCATAAGCAAGGCTGCTAATTTTTACCGTGCTGTTATCCTGCTGACCAGCGTAAATATTATATGGAAAAAGGTTATCTACATTGATTCTATAAAATTGGGCAGTAGGCATATTGTCTTGCGAAGACCAATACTTACCATAGTTGTAAGTAATGGCTAACCCACCATCATCAATGATGGCCATGTTTTTATTATTATTCGGGTTAATCCACAAATCATGATAATCACCATGGGTTCCATCCAACTCCTCCCAAGTTTTACCTCCATCTATTGATCGATATGCATTGGCACTCATGACATAAACTGTTTCTTCATCTTGAGGATCTGTATATACTTCAATATAGTACCAGGCACGTTGGATCAATCTATGATCATCACTAATTCTTGTCCAGTTGTCACCAGCATCGTTGGATAAGAAAAGACCTCCTAATTCTTTATCAGAATCACTTTCTATCAAGGCATATACTTTACTAGAATTAGATCTTGAAACCGCAATGGCCATTTTACCTTTTTCTTCTGGAAGACCTTTATGGATTTTATTCCAAGTTGCTCCACCATCTGTTGATTTATATAGTCCACTACCAGCTCCCCCACTAATCACTTGCCAAGGTAGCCTTTGATGTTCCCACATGGCTGCATACAGTACGTTAGGATTATTATAGTCCATAGACAGCTCAGAACAACCTGTCATATCATTAACATACAGCACCTTACTCCATGTTACACCACCATCTGTAGATTTATAGATACCTCTTTCAGTATTGTTGCCGTGCAACGCACCTTGTGCGGCTACAAAAACGATATCTGGATTTTTAGGATTAATCACCACTCTCGAAATATGCTGTGTTTCCTCCAACCCTAGATGTGTCCAAGTTTTACCAGCATCGGTAGACTTATAAACACCATCCCCATAGGATGTCATTACCCCCCTTGGCGCATGTTCACCCATACCTACATAAATTACATTAGGGTCACTCTCAGAAACGGCTATGGCTCCTACAGAACCCGTCTTGAAAAAGCCATCTGAGATATTCTCCCATCTTTGACCGCCATTGTCGGTTTTCCAAACACCACCACCGGTAGTTCCCATGTAAAAGGTCTTTGGGTCACCAAGTACTCCTGATCCTGCAACTGCCCTACCACCTCTAAAAGGGCCAATGTTTCGGTATTTGACTGGTTTTAATAAATCGTCATAATCCTGGCCAAAGGATAATACGCTAATGGCCATTAATAATAATGATACTGTAAAATTCTTCATGATGTGTTTATAGGTTCTGGTTAAGAAATTCGATTTACCAATTAAGCAATGTTTTGGCAGATTCGCTATCCGTCCATCAAAAAATTGTGATGGGCTTTGAGGTTGAAGAGGAGAAAAAAGGTAATTTGAAGAATATTCAAAATTGATTGGTCATACTGCTAGAAGTAATGATTAAAAAGATAATAATATTTTCATTGGTGATAGTATGCTTTCATGAAGTAATTGGTCAAACTCCAATTACTCATGAGATAATATCACGATCAGAATTTATAAATAAGATAAAAGAGGATTTTTCAGGCTTTAGTAAGAATGTGGACAGCACATTTCTCAACAGCTCTATTACCATATATTTTTACAGCAGCATTCAGTTCAAATCTTTAGATAAATTGAGTGAAGGATTTATTTACATATTGCCTGACAGTATTTTCACTTCAAATATTAGAGGGAACTTATCTACAAAAAGAAAACAAGATAACTCCGACATAAAGTTTACAAAAAAGTTAGATGAGGAATTTGGAGCATTTTATCAGGGATATAATAAACAGGCTCGAACTGACTGGAATTATGAAGTAATATTCATAACGAACAGGGGAGCTCTCGTACTTGGGCTTATTAGACAAGGTATAACTGATTTTCAGTGGAAAGAACTTCCCACAAATAGAAAAAATCAAAAGAGTATAGAGGCAATATATCATTATCTTGGAAAAAGATATAGGTTCTAAACAACATGATTCAGACTCAATAATAAAGGTCAAATGAAAATTATATCCATAGTTATATTATTTACTTCCATAGCTTTTCAATCAACGCATGCTCAAAAATCTATAACCTCTGAATTAGTAAAGGACTCGGTAGCATTTTTTAGTGATTTATCTACTTTGCTTGAAATTGATTCGGAAGAACTTGGTTCTACATTAAGCGGTCTAAATAGTAAGTTGAATAT
>CAYGNU010000349.1:0-5271 GCA_964351175.1 uncultured Roseivirgaceae bacterium
ATGCAGCTGTATTTGGTAATATTTTACACAATGCCATGGAGATACTCTATGGCGAATTTACTAAAAAAGAGAAACGTGATGTAATCCAAGAGCAAGATTTTTTCCTTCTTGAATCAGGGGTAAATGGTGCCTTAGAAAAGGCTTTTATGAAGCATTACCATGTTGATAAGAAAGACAAGTTCAAACTTGAAGGCCGATCGATTATTGCCAATGAAGTGCTTAAGAAATTTGCACATCAGATATTGAAACATGACAAACGCTATGCACCATTTAAGGTACTCGGGTTGGAGGCAAGCACGAGAGAAGGCTATCATTTGGAGTTTCCAATCACCTCAGGAGGGACGCCAATCAAAGTAAAAATCAAAGGTATAATAGATAGGATAGACTATAAAGAAGGGAAGGTTCGGGTTATTGACTACAAAACTGGTAAGGATAAAAAGGAGTATGACTCTATTGAAGCTTTAAAGGACAGAAAGGATATAAACAACAATAAAACTATACTGCAAGTCTTTTACTACAGCTATCTGTATTGGAAAAAGTTTGGAGATGAGCATATCATTGAGCCGGGGATATTTAATAGCAAGGATCTATTTAAAGATGATTTTAGTTGGCGAGTGATTAATAAAAAGGGAAAGGCCGAGTTGATGGATTTTAGACCATTGGCAAAAGAGTATGAGTTATTTTTGGAAGAAATGCTCACTGAAATATATAATCCAGAAGTGGTTTTCGATCAGGTAGAAGATGAGAAGGTTTGTGAGTACTGTCCTTATGTTGGGATTTGTGGGAGGTGACGCTTGATGCTCCTTGAAAATCAGATTGTGAGTCGTCCTGAAAATAAAAATATACATTAGAACCGTCATTCCTGTGAGCATAGCGACTCAGGGATCTAATCAATACTTCAGAATTAGTAATAGTTGAGTGGTGAAGATTGGATTTTTAATATTTGGATCACAGATCCAACGATTATGTTTCCAGATTACAAATCTGGAATAGCGGGTGTAAATGACTCGATGTGAGTTCAAAATGTTTTTGAAGTAAGTCTCGTGTCAATACTTTAAATTAAAATGGTGAAAGATTCAAGAAGTAATGTTCTGTCATAGGGTCTAATTGTAGAGAACGCCAAGCTATGATGAATGAGGATTTGAAAGTATAAAAATTTCAGTTAACTATCGTGGCAATTCGTAGGATTGGCTTACTAAATTAATTCTGCACAGTTGGACTATCCACAAAGAGCCAAAGGAACAATAACCTACTGAACAGCCATAATTTATATAGAATGTTAGCAACATTTTTTGCTTTACTGCCTATGTGATTTTAGTGTTTTTATTTTACTGTTAAAAAGTATCCAATTCTGGAATAATAAGGGTCTTTTAATTTCCACTTCTGTTCACATGCCAAACAGAAGCCGCTATTGCTAATATTTGTTGTTGGCAAAGTACCGCCAATCATTTTCATTGCTTCTTCATGTAAAATGTTTACTTATTTATAAACAATCAGTGTGAAACGCACTTTTAAGGTTGATATCTTGCATCTAAGCTAAATCTTAAGGATGCGATCAACGAGAATTAACCCTAATTAAATGAGAATAAAACCACTTTTATTAATTCTTACATTTTTTTCCTTTAGTCATTCTGTAATTAGTCAAACATTAATTGATAATTACAGTACTCCCTATAAACTCGGGGTGTTTATCGATGGCTGTGAACGAGGCTGTGATATGGATTTTGTCAGAACGGAAATTACAGCGGTTGACTTCTATAGGGATAATGAAATAGCTGATGTCTTTCTGCTTATTAACAATAACGGATCTGGTGGCGGTGGACGACAATATCAACTCATTTTTATTGGTCAACAAAACATTCATTCGGGAAGAACTGATACCCTCTATGTAAATACCAAACAGACGGATACTGACTTTGAAGTGAGGGAAAAACTTACTCGATTTATCAAATTAGGTTTGGCTCCCTTTGTTGCGAAGACCCAAGCTGGAGAGGTGATAGATATTAATATGAAGACTGACTTTGGTGATCTAGAAGATACCGAGCAGGAAAGTGTCGATCCCTGGAATTACTGGGTTTTTAATGTGGGTAGTGATGCAAACATTGAATTAGAGGAATTGAGCAGGCGAATCGATGTAGGTGCAGACATCAATATTAATCGCATCACGGGTGAATGGAAAGTTTCCATATCGGGGAGAATAAATGAAAGGCTGAGAACAACTATTCAAAAGGAACCAAGATTGGATGTCAATGGCAATCCGGTTCTTGATAACAACGGCAACCAGATCATCGATGAAATTGAGAACAATTTTAATGTTTCAGAATTCGGATTTGGCCACCAACTTGTGAAGTCCATTTCACCCCATTGGTCTCTTGGATATGATTTGGAAGGCCGTCAGAACACTCGCTTTAATTATAGGTTTCAAGTCAGCCTCAGACCAGCTATAGAGTACAATTTCTTTCCGGAATCAGAGCAGAATTCTAGGTTTCTGAGAGTGAACTATGGCATTGACGTTAGGAATAATAGGTATGTCGAGGAAACGATTTACGGTGCAATTCAAGAAACTAGGGCGCTCCAAAGTCTGAGAGTCAGTCTGGGACTAAATCAACGATGGGGTAACTTGGAAGTTGGGTATCGTCTAAGAAATTATCTAGATGATTTTAACTTCTGGACTACAGGTTTGAATATTCGTGCAGATGTTCGTGTAACCGGGAATTTTTCTTTTTATATAAGGGCGGAAGGTAACTATGTAAAGGACCAGATATACCTGGCATCAGGAGATTTCACCGAACAAGATATCTTGAGTGGGAGAGTAACCCTACCCTCAGCTTATACCATCGATACCAGATTTGGGTTTAATTACCGGTTTGGTTCTAATCTCAATAACTTCGTGAATCAACGATTTTTTGGACGGGCTAATTTTGTTGGGAATGATTAAAATACCATTCTTGGCATGATAAGATTAAAATGACTGAAATACTACGCGAATTATGATTTAAAAATATTCTTTTTATTTGGGGGTCAGTTTACAATTCATTCTTTTATCAGCTCAATATATATATCATAGGGAAAGATAAAGGAGTCACTATTAATCCTGTCTTGAATAGTTTATCTTCATTTATTTAATTATAGCCATTGTTATCATCATTTATAGTTACTTGTGGTTTTCTTTTAGAGAAAGACAGAATTAGTATTGTTAGAATAATTAATAATGTACCAAGAAAAGCAGCATATTCATTAATTGAACCTATGAATGCTGTTAAGGCTACCATTTTATCTGCTTCTTCGATTAACTGACCTATATATCCATTGACAAAAAAAAGCACACATACCAAAAGCCATGGCCAACCTGATTTCCTTTGGATAAAAAATAGCAGCAATCCGAAAGCAACACTTATGTAAGTTGCGTTAATACCCGCAGTTTCAAATCGATAAAACGTTTCTGGGCCTTCAATCTTGTACCCAGGAATAAAGCTTATTAGAGTAAAGAAGAGAGCTATGCCAAAAAATAATAGTGACGTACTCATTAGAAAATGTCCGTGTAACGCTCTGTTCTTTCGAAAAAGGAATCCTAGTAAAATAAGCATAGCCACTTCTAAGGCAGGAAACATATTCTGAATCACTAACATATCAGCTTCACCACGTGCAGCTGATTTTGAAGCAGAGTGAACAGATAGCAACACTAAGGTTGCGATAAGAATTGGTCCAACAACAAAAATTGACTTACCTAACCTTCTATGTATCGAGTTCTTTTTTGAATCAATGTAAATCAGTTGTGCTAAAAGTAGTCCAAGCCATAAGAAGGTTGTGAGAACATGCAAGTTTTGATAAAATGTCGGATCGGAATCGGGACCAAAATAGATATTCCAGAACCCCGAAATACTAATCAAGATGACGATTATTAGAAATACTCGATTGATATTGTTTCTTATAATACTCACTATTTACTTCTCTTGTTCATTTTATTTATTGATCATAACGCTAGGCTAAAAAGCGTTGCTGTCCCGCAGGGCAGCTATGATTTTTTAGCCATTCGTTTTTTTATTTTTTTTAAAACCTTCTTCTTTCTTTTACTTTTTTGTTCCGACTCCCTCAGAGTCTCTTTCATCATTGAAACATTTGAGTCTTCTGGAAATTCGTCAAGTTTTAGTATGAAAGTGAAGAACTCAGAATCGTTCATTACATCTATAAAATTCACAAAGTCAGTTGGGTTATTGAGAATAATAAGTTCTAACGATTTTAAGTCTGTCTCACACAAGTCGAACGTTTCAAAGAAAGAGTTTATTGAAGTAGAGTCAATCGACTCTGGTCTTTCCTTTAGTTGAGTAAATCTCTGATATTTATCTTCCCTTATGCGATTAATTTCTTTTAAAAACGTGTCCTAAAGTTCAGCAATTTCGATTCTAAATTCATTCTGGCATTTTTTAGAAAAGTCATTTAGTCTGGAATTTTCTGAATATTTAAGCTTGTTAAATTCTTCGTTGTTATATCCTATTTCTTGTCTTGCGATTTTGTCCGTCTCACTGAACATTTTCCAATACTCAGCATCATTCCTGATTTTGTTAATTATCGAATCACAAGCCCCATATTTCTGGTAATGAATTACTTTCTTTTTTGACTTAGCAGGTTTTGTTTCGTCTAGCATAGCCATTGCAACTGTATCAATTTCACCTAACCAATAACGATACTTAAAGTAGGTGTAATTTTCTCGGGTTCCGTTTTCACCATAGGGAGTAATTATCTGAATTTCAGAAATCAGCTTGGAGTCAATTGAAAGATATACAGAATCTGATTGGGCAAATGAAACTTGTCCAAAACAACAACTGATTATGATTATTAGAATCTGTTTCATTATAATGAAGGCTAACGCCTTGCTAAAATCCGTAGGCTAGACCTTTATTTCTTTAAAAGTATCTGATTCAAATGCTTTGCAAGTAGCTCATAAGCTTATGGATTTTTAGCGATTGTTGTAGACTTTATACTACTTTCTTTTAACAATTCAGACCTGACACGACTCAGTGAAACAGGGTCAGCCCCAATGTAAGATGCTACATATCGTTGAGCAATTCTATTTTCAAGTCCAGGAAAATTGTTTTGGAAAAAAAGATAAAGACTCTTTAAATTTCCTGTGGCTAGAAGAACTTCCTTTTTTGATTTTAGCATTAACTCTTTTTCTGAAATTTTGCTACCCAATATTAACAAATCTATATGCTTATACCTGAGTGCTGTAAAGTTGTGTGCTTGAGTAAAAAGGAGTTTAGGATTTGCAAG
>CAYGNU010000350.1:0-5250 GCA_964351175.1 uncultured Roseivirgaceae bacterium
GTGGAGAGGTGTTGCTACCGACCTAAAAATTTTGAAGTGCGAGCTAATATTGTTTTGTTAAATATAACTCTATTAATAATTGTCAACGGTTGTCCTTAAGCAGTGGAGGGAATTCGAATCGAGTTTCAGTCCCACGAAACCAAACGTTTTTCGAAATAAATAACTACGAATTTACATTGAAACAGCCATTGATTATGCACAGGCATGGTATTCACTAATCTTATTTTAAAAATTAATCGCAACCGAGATAGTAAGGTCAGGACTTTCAACGAAAACTTCATGTGATGTATTTAGCAAAACACAAAATTGACTGCACTTACTGAGTCTGTACATTTCCAATCCATGTTCTATTATAATGTCATCCCTATCACCAAGCACTATCTATTTTCAATAAATCGACTAGCCGAGACATGAATTCAGACAATACTCCGTAGGTCAAGGTGTCTGCTTGCTAAGATCTGCCCTTTCCAGAGTCGTGTTGGGTGCGATAACTCTAAAGTATTTAACGAGGCCAGGAATACAATTTTCAGAATCTTTATATTTCGGTCAAGGGCTCCACCTGAAAGTAATAAAAAAGGAGTATCTTCAACGTACTCCTTATAGTGAATTTTTTATTAAAGATGCTCAAGTGGTTGATATCAGTCGTCCCATATTCAATCTTGTCCGTAGAAATTTTGAAACTTGTCCAAAGTTGCGAAAGTAAAATAAGTCCAATTACTAACTTCCTGTCTCTTTTTTTGAATGAGCTTTTGTCCGCGCTGCTTGTGAATGACGGTTAGTAAATGAAAAGTGGTTGCTTTAGAAGCAACCACTTTTCAGATTTGAACTGAGTTTGATATGAGCCAAAACCCTTGATTTCACTACTTTTTAGCCCATTTTTATCAACATTGTTGTATTCCCTTATTCTGGTTTTAAATATATGTTGTTTTGCATTCTTTCTAACACCTGATTGTCATGGGAAGGAAGATACACAAGTTTATTTTTTGAGGCATAATATTTTATAGCTTGGTAAGTGGACTGGGAGAGCTTAAAACTTTGATGCCCACCAGCATTAATATTGTTTTCTAATTGATACTGATTATAGGTTACATCTCCTGCTAATAAGTAGTGAATTTCCGAGGTCTTAATGAGTACAGAGCAATGGCCAACTGTATGACCTGGGGTGTGTATCAATTCTATCTCTCCTGATTTAACAAGATCGAGGCTGTTTTTGAAACATTCATCTTTTGTGCTTTTCAACTCAACCTTGTTTGGTACAAACCACTCTGGATATAAACTAGGTAGAGCGAAACTGGGTTTGTCCCATTCTAATTGATTAATTATGATTTTGGTGTTTTCAAAGTACTTTAAGCCGTCAAAATGGTCAAGATGCAGATGTGTCAGAACAACACTCTTAATATCATTCTCACTATAGCCAAGTTTCTTTAACTGTGGCCCCACTTCTTCTTCAGGTTTCACATCAAAAATGAATGATTTTGTATTGAAATAATTTAAAATAGCTCCTTCATTTTTAAAATATCCCTGATTATTTACTTGCGCGTTCTCGCCTGTATCTATTACAAATACTCCTTCGGGGTGCTCAATTACCCAAACCATTATAGGCATAAATTCCGTCCATTGGTTGTCCAACAGAAAGTTAATCTTGGAAGTCAGTACATTTCCTTTAGCTGTCCTGAATTTGGATTTAACCTTGACCATGCCGGTTGTAAAACCATGAAGAATGCCGTCCCCTTCTTTGAATTTTATCGGCTTTGAGAATGTCTGTGTCATAAATTGATTTTTTATAACACAAAAAACCTTGATTAAAGCAAGATTTGAATTGACCTATGTTAAGAAATCAATTCCTTTCTAATTCTGCTTAACGATTCAGGTTTCATGCCAAGGTAGCTGGCAATAAATTTCAAAGGTGATTTTTCAATAACTAATGGATATTCTTGTATAAACCACAAGTATCGTTCTTTGGCATCAAGTTTTAGCATTTTTGAAAGCCTAATGTCTTTTGCAATACAAACTTGCTCTATGGCTAACCTTCCAAGTTGATTAAAAACCAAATCTTCACGAAATAACGCTTGCAGTTTGTCATATCGAATAGTATAGATTCTGGTCTCAGTAATTGATTTAATTGAGTCTAATGCAGGAGCTTGACGGTAAAAACTAAAATACGAACCACAAAATGATCCTGGTTGAAAAAAGTTTGTTGTAACGGTGTCGCCCTTGCTATCTATTTGATAGGAATGGAGCAAGCCCGATTCTACATACCCTATCATCTTTGAGTATTGTCCTTCTTTTACAAAATATTCTCCGATGTGAAGCTCTTTTATTTTGAAATGCTTCTCTAATATTTCAGTTTTGTCAATCATTCAGAGTATTTCAGTTAATGGTATGCAACGTCCAACTATCATCCGTAGCTGGCTCTTTTAATATCTACTCAAGTATTGGTTTCGTATGTCAGTTTCAAGTAACACGGTTGAGCTATGTGCTATATTATTAGTTATGTTCATTTTTTTCTATTAGCTAAAATTTCAGGTTTATTGTTTTGCACCCACTCAAAAATCCCAAGAAATTCAGATGTAAAGGATCGTCCAAATTCAGTCAATTCGTATTCTACTTTGATAGGTACTTGCTTGGTAACGATTCGGTTAACATACCCATCACTTTCAAGTTGCTTCAATCGTACTGAAAGGACTTTACTTGAAATACCATACAAGCACCTTTTGAGATCATTAAATCTCAATTTGTCAGTACTTCCGAGAAAAATAAAAATTAATACACTCCATTTGTCACTTACCACAGAGAATATATCACGAATGGGGCAAGTTGTAGGCGGATTTAGGAGATCTAAATCATGAAATATTTCTTTCAATTTTTTTGATACTTCAAGTCTCTGATTTTCAGCATTAGTTTCTCTTGATATATCAAGTTGCTCTAGGGAAACCTCTTTCATAATTAGAATATTTTCATTTTAATTGCCTATGGGAACTAAGTTACTAAAAGAAACTAATTATGAAAAGAACGACATATGAAATTGATGCTCTTCAACTATCTGTTCTTGAGAAAAATCCTGAATCTAGCTCAGTTATATTCTTTCTGCATGGTATTCCTGCAAGTGCTGAAATTTGGCGAGGTGTAATTGCCAAGTTTTCTGATAAGCAATATCGGTGCATTGCTCCCGATTTGCCAGGTTATGGATTTACAATTGCCAAAAAGGGGTTCGACTTCTCTCTTAAGAACACTTCGGTTTACTTAAATAAATTTTTGGAAAGTATCAATGCAAAGGAAGTGTGGCTTGTTGGTCATGACATTGGTGGTGGAATTGCTCAAATAATGATTACTCAAAAACCTGAATTATTTAAAAAAGTGACTTTGAGTAATTGTGTAGCTAATTCCTCATGGCCTGTGCCAGCAATCTCTAAGTTGCAAAAGCTAGCCAAAAAGAAGTTATTCTCTGTTTTTAGTGTTTTAGGGTTTTTCTCTTCAAAAAAATTCTTTTCTCCTTTACAGCGCTCATTCGTTAACCCAGAGATGCTAACAGTTCATGAATTTAAAAGAATCTTTTATGATGGAAAGTTCTCAAAGCTAAAATCGGCAAAAGAGTTTCAGTTAATGTTGGCTGCCTTGAATAATACAGATACCGCTGAAATCATGAACAGTTTGCAAAAATGCAGGCTCCATGTACATCTAATTTGGGGATTAAAGGATAGGTTTCAGCCATGGGAAGGTCCTGGGAAATTATTAGAATCAACGTTTGAAAATGCAGTAGTTACAAAAATTGATGCTGGACATTACTTACAATTAGACGTTCCTGAGATCTATCTTGAAGCTTTAATGGGGAAGTAGGTAGAATGTTCGTTAAGAATATGAAAAGTAGGCGATTTCGAAGCACTAAACTTACGGTTAAGCACGAAGTTTGATACGAGCCACAAACCTTGAAATTAGCACTATTTGACCTATTTTTTACATACATTATGTGTGCCTTGAATGGTGAATATAGCTCATGAAGTTGAGTGTTCCAAAGGGTGAAAGTACTGTATGCGATGGGGTTGGACCCGGATACTAAGCAAGTGGCAAGCTGGTTTGGAGTGATACTTGCCGTGAACTAAGCTAGACTGCGGTGTCTGTCTCCCGATGGCCATCGGAAAAACCACATACAGAGGCTATAAGGTCGGATGAGGTTCCACACCTGTGTGCTGTAGCACTACGGTGCGCAGGCCCATGGTACTGAAGTCCACAGCTCTGCTTGAATTATCAAACAGGGATCGTGCCGAAATAGTAGATGTGTCAGCGATAGGCACAAGGATATTCATCCGCCAGCTGGCGGAGAGATCTCGAACTGTACGTTCCGATAGCTATCGGAATACAGATCGAGAAGTCAGCAGACCGCGTGTCGCCTTAGCTTTAGCGGTGGCGCAGGCCATAGTACGAATCTGGAAACTAGTCCCTAAAGCTTTCAGGAAGGACTCACAAGAGAAGGAAGGGCTGAACCCCGTATTAAGTACGGGGCAGGCTGTATTGTGAAGTGAAAATTTGTATAGGAATCCGCTAGCTTGCGGATAGCCTTTACTTAAAAGAAGCGGAAAGGTATCATCGGTGTAGAGAGCGATTATACTATGCTTTACGAACCGCCCAGTACAGCCTGTCCCGTACCAAGTTACGGGAAGAACCGTGCGCTGAGTGGTGACACTTATGCTGAAGCTTCAGCGCAAGCATGTGAGAATCTCAACCTGAGCCTTATGGCTCAGGTCGGGCTACTGGATTGGCAGCTGCCTTTATTTTTTTTGCAATATTCTTCTGGTCAAATCAAGAGGTCTATAATTCCGCAGAATCCCGCTCCAATAATTACAGACCAAGAAATCCAATCCTTGAATTCATTTTTCTTGTGTTTAAGAAAAAGTATATGAAGTCCTAAATGAACAATCATAAATATATTGAATCCATAGATAAATGCTTCAACATCTTGACTCTGCGTTAACTTCCAAAACACGAAGTAAAAAAGGGGAATGTGTGAAAACAGGAAAACTATATGTCCAATTTTGTCACTTAGCATCGATAAACCTGGAAATATTCGCCACTCTTTGCAACGAATAGCATCCATTTCGTGCATCATAATAAGAGAAAGTCCTAAATAAAAGAAAATATGTCCTGTCATTCTAATTTTCTAATTTGGTTGTTTCTAAGTCACTTTTGGTTGCAGCTAGCGCCTAGCTATGATGACCTTAGATTAGTGATGTTGTATTAATCAAAGAATCATAG
>CAYGNU010000351.1:0-5231 GCA_964351175.1 uncultured Roseivirgaceae bacterium
CATATACCCCTTTCCTACCCATTCAGTATAAGCATTAAAGTTGTTGTTAAGTGCAATTAAAGCTTCAATTGATTTTTGATACTCTTGTGTATTAAAATAAATAAGTCCTAGAAGGTATTGCGCCTCTGCTCCATACTCATCTCTCGCAGTGTTCAGGGTTGTTAAAAACTCATCCTGTGCCTGCTCATAATTACCTCTTGCAAAATCAGCCTTCCCTAAGTAAAGTGAGGCTTTGTTTTGTGAACTGATATGTACATTACCTCTTTCAAGAATAATCTCCGCATATCTATCTACTGAGTCATATGTGCCCTTCAGATAGTAAGACTCCATAAGTCCAGACCAGGCGTTATATTGTTCCTTTTTAGTAGAGGCAATGTCAGCTAACTGATAATAGAAGTATATGGCATTGTCATATCGAGCACTCAAATATTCAAGCTCAGCTATTCTGCCTACTATCCTATTATACTGCTCATAAGAAGTATTAGTGACCAGTTCATTGTAAATTTTGAGTGCTGGCTCAAAGTCTCTAAGTCTATAATAAGACTCTGCTATATAATAAGATGCCTCCATTACGCGTGAATCTTCAGGATATGTATTAATGAAAGACTGAAGTCTTTCAATTGCTTTTTTATAATTAAGGTTGAAATATTGGTTTTTAGCAGATTCATACTCAACTCCTTCCAAACCACTCTTATCTGGATTGGAAGATTTATATGAAGCCAATTGTTGATCGAATTCACCACCCCTCCCTGCAATATTCAAAACTTCTTGTAAAGGCAAAAGCACCTCTCCTGCTACGCTATGTGTTGGGTAATCACTAAGTATGGTTTGATAATCATTAATACTTTTATCATACTGCTTTAGATTATAATTACCAGAAGCTCGCTTAGACAATGCATAAGGTATAAGCCTACTTTTAGGTTTCTGAGCTATTAACCTATCAAAGCCTTTGATTGCTGATTCATAATCTCCCTTTTCCAAAAATAGCTGCGCCTTTTGAAATAATGCATCATCAAAATATCTTGACCTTGGCAAGGCTATAACACCATCAAAAGCCTGAGTAGCTGCCGAAACATTTCCTTCTATTCCGTTGATTAAACCAGTTTGGTATAAAGCATAATCATTATCGGCCTTGTTAAACTGTATTGCTTTGCTGTAAAAATTCAATGCATTGTCGTAAGACTTACTCACGTAATAACAGTCAGCCAGTCTGAGTAAAGCATCATCATAATACATCTTGTCAGATTGCTTTTCTATACCATTGACATATTCTTTAAAATGAATCAATGCTTTATTATACTCCTTAGTGTTGTAATAGGCATAGCCAATGCCATATCTAGCTCTTAGCCCTGTAATAGCATTAATTAATTGAGAATTACCTAAAATGGCTCTGTAATATGGAAAAGCCTCATCATATCTTCTACCTACAGAATAAGCCTCCGCAGACCATAAATTAGCAAGTCCCGTATATTGTAGATCTAGTGGATACTTTAGCGATTTTTTGAAATAATCAATCGCTAGACGATAATCACCTTTATTAAAAAGTTCAGACCCCTTGTAAAAGGTTGCTTTTTGATAAACCATTTGCTGACTTCTGCTCAGGCTTCCTAACTCCTCAATATGATTTATGGCTAAATCATAATTACTAGAATTAAAATAAGCTTCTGAGAGCAGATCATTAATTTCTACCCTATGCTCTCCTTTAGGATATTGTTTTTTATAATATTCAAATGCCCTTACGGCTTCCTCTGAATTACCTAAATCATATGTTACTTTGGCATATTGGTAAGCACCTTCTTTTCTTAGGGCATCATTAATCTTATTGTTCTTAGCATTATCAAAAGCAGTAACCGCATAAAGTTTATTACCTTGTTTCAAATACATCACGCCCAAATAATAAGATGAGTAAACTCCTATACTGTCCTTTTCAGTGGCAGATCTTTTCAAATGATCAATAGCCTCATCATAATTTCCTTCTTTATAATAAGTGTACCCTATTCTATAACGCACTTCATTTGATGGGTTTGAATTGGCAGACTCATACTTATGATAATACTCTGAGGCATTTGGAAAGTCATTCTTCATTAAGTAAGCATCGCCAAGGAGAAGATATAAATCTTTGTGATTTACCTTTGCCTCAGATTTACCAATAACCTTAGTTCCGAAACTGATTAAGTCATCATAACGCTTTTGCTTATAGTACAAGTTAGCGAGTAAAGTTGGAGCAACTGAAGCATAAGCTTCAGTTTGGGACGCCTTTTCAAGATCTATTATTGCTTTGTCATATTGCTTTAATTCGTATTCAATGTAGCCAGCATAATAATTTGAAGCTGCCATATAGTCCCCATTCTGCCTTTTAAGCACATTAAAATAGACGATAGCATCTTCAAAATTTCTTTCTGCAAAATGAGCATATCCCAGTTTATATCTAGTCTCCTGGCGTTGACTTTCGGTTATTAAAGCCAGATTAACCTTTTCATAATATTCAGCAGCTTTCTTATACTTCTTTTCTTTAAAATAGAAATTCCCCAATTCGAAATATGCAGTTACTGCCTTATAATGTTCTTTATGATTTGTTATAAAATCTTCTACTCGTTTTTCACCGTCTTCATGATATAAACCCAAAGCACAAAAAGCTATATAATATTCAGCATCGGCCTTTTTTACATCATTATTGGACTCTGATATAAACTTTTCGAACCTATGGCGTGCAGATGTATATTCAGATTTATCTAATAATTCGAGGCCTTCTCTGAATAATGATTCTTGATCATTAAAGTATTGTGTATTTTGACCAAAGGTGATATTAAAAAAAATAAGCTGACTGATCAGCCACAGTTTGTATTTCATAGATATGGTAGGGTCTTCAATTTGTAGTTGATTATGTGTCTAACGTAAAACTTTTACAAATTATGGTCTTCTTTAAAAATAAATTTGACTTGAGATTAAATATAAGCAATTGACCTGCTTTTTAATGGATTTTAGTGCATCAGTTTAAAAACAAGTTCTTTTAATATTTGCCCCGAATTATTGGTGCTGTTGTGGTCAACACCTTTAGACTTCAAATCAGCGACTTTTATATGGTGAATATTATTAACTACCTGCATCAGCGAATATTTAGACATTGCAGCTATATAATCTTGAACAAAATATGGGTTTATCTTAAGTGCACCTGCTATTCCCTTTGGAGATTTATCTTTAGAATGCAATGCTACCAACAACTTACTGTAAAATGAAAATAGATTAGCTACAATAGGGATAATCGGGTTTTTGCTAGCATTGGCTTCAAAATAATTTACTATCTTATTCGCCTTGATGACATCCTTTTGTATTAAGGCCTTTTGTAATTCAAACACGTTATAATCTTTACTGATACCAACGTACTTTTGTATGAGGTGTTCATCAATTTCCTTACCATCGTCCAGATTTATGGCTACCTTATTAATCTCATTGGTAAGTCTTTCTAAATTGTTACCAATAGCTTCAGATAGCATCAAGATTGCCTTTTGACTAGCCCTTAAACCTTTAGATTTGATATGACCATCAATCCACGCTGGCACCTGATTGTCATAGAGCTTTTTAGTAGTAACAGTAACAGCCAGCTTATCTAGATTCTTACCTAAAGCTTTACGCTTATCTAAGGCCTTATTTTTATGACAAAAAACAAGAATTGTAGAAGGCACCGGATGATTAAGATAATCCATCAACATTTTAGAACCATCATCCCTATTAAGGTCAGAAACATTTTGTGCCTCCTTGACAATAACTACTTGCTTTTCTGACATCATAGGAAATCGTCTTGCACTATTTAGAATAGTACTAATAGTAACATCCCTGCCATACATTACCGTTTGATTGAAACCTTTTTCTGCATCTGTTAATACATTATCCTCGATGTAATCTGATATTTGATCAATATAGAAGGTTTCTTCTCCCTGCAGGAAATAGACTGGTGCATATTTTTTTTGTTTTAAATTGGCTAAAACGCCTTCTGGAGTAGCACTCATAACTATCAAATTATAAACTCAAAACTAGAGTTTTATTTACCTAATCTAAAAAGTCAGTGAAGTAAAATAATTAATAGAATTGTACCATTTAAAATAGTTGCATTACTTATATAAGCTTTACATTTGCAATTCAAATTACCATGAACACAATTGTTTATTCTGGTATGATTTGTGACTAATAAGAAAGAAAATAAAACTTAAAGAAAATGAAGAAATTATTTAGTAAATTATTTATCGTAGGTGCACTAGGTGGTCTTACTTTATTAGCTAGCTGTGGTGGCGATGATGAAGAGCCAACACCTGCAGGACCGAGTATTGTAGTAACTACTTCACCTGTGGCAGTTGATGGAGTAATAAGCTTAACAACAGATGATGAGTTAATTATTTCTGTTAATGCCAGTACTCCTGGTGGTTTTAATACTGCAACATTAAGTGGGGCCGTTTCTGTTACAGAAACAAGAACTACTTTAGGAATTGATGCAGGAGCCACTTCTGCTGACTTTTCTTTTGATCCTATAGTTTTCAGTTCGGCTGGAACGGCTACTATAACCGTTACCGTAATTGATGATATAATTGTGGGTGGGGCATCTCAGACTGCAACTGAAACTATAACCATTGAAGTGACAGAAGCGAGCACACCGGCTAATGTATTTACTGCTAAACTACTTTATGCTCAACTATTAAGTGAAGATTCAAAAACTTTCTTTTCAACTAATCTAGGTGAAACAGTTAGTAAAAATCAGGTTGATGCGAGTGCCGCACCTAATTCAAGTGATATTGATTTTGGTTATGCTGCAGGCGCTTCAGGAACTGTTTTCCTTGCATCTCCATCCAGCTACCCTACTTTTACGGGCTATGATTTATCAATTTGGAACACTTTGAATACTACTACATTCAAAAATGTTACTTTAACTGACGAAGAGTATTTAGCGGTAGCAACTGATTTAGACCTTATCTCATTATACGAATCAGGCACAACCCCTGAAGATAGAAAAACTGGATTTGAAGCAGGTGCTACTTTTGCATTCCAGCTTGCTGAAGGTAAAGGAAGCAAAAAAGGACTTGTTAAAATAGTTGCCATTGTTGATGGTAATTCTGATGGCGACATCATTGATAGTACTGATTACATGGAAATTGAAGTAATTGTTGAACAATAAATCTTCAATAAGATGAGTCGTCCTAAAATAGGTTGACAGTTTTTAATAATAAATTTAAGACCGAAGG
>CAYGNU010000352.1:0-5209 GCA_964351175.1 uncultured Roseivirgaceae bacterium
AGCTAAAATTATGTCTAATATTTAAACTCAAAAGAAAATGAAAAGGTCAAAATTACTCATGTTAGCAGTCTTATTATTCGCAGTTATTTCATCTGCAATAGCACAAGACGATGATAGTCAAGAAAAGAAAAGAAAATACAATTATGGCACACGTCATAACTTTCAGGTTGATCTCGGTATCAACAACTGGCTGGAAGATGACAAGTTTCCTAATGACAACAACGAACTGTATTCCGTTCGCCCTTGGGGCTCATGGTATGTAGGCTTAAATGCAGTTAATGATACTCATGTAGCTGGTCCATTACATCTTGAATGGGGCTTTGGCGTTAGCTGGTATAATTTCAAATTTGAAAATGAAGCTGCAAGAATTGAAGAAGGTCCTGACGCAGTAATATTTACTGAAGCACCTTCAGATATTGACTCAAAGAAGAGTAAACTTACTGCCTCTTATGTAAATGCTAGTTTGGTGCCTATGATTAAAATCGGAGCCAGTCATAGAAACCATAGACACAGAAGAGGATGGGACTGGGATGGATTCGGAAGACATGAAGGTGGCTTAAGACTAGGTGTTGGTGGGTATGCAGGTTATAAAATTGCAAGTCATGCCAAAACAGTGGTTGACGATAGAAATAAAGATCGTGACCATGATGGTTTTTACTTGAATAATGTTCGGTATGGTGTAAGAGTGCAAGTAGGTTTTAGAGGTATGGATCTATTTGCCAATTATGACCTGAATGAAATGTTTGTAGAGGACAAAGGGCCGAAATTAAATGCCTTTAGCTTCGGAATAACTATATAATCTCATTCAACGGGTGACTTTAAATTTCATTCATCGGGTGACTCTGAGTCACCCGATGAATATATATTTTGCAAGACACAGAGCAATCTCTTGAACCAAGGGAAGCTTTAAATAAAAGTAATTATGGTATTGCCAAATATCTGTCCATAAATTGGGCAATGTAATCTTCTAGAAGAATTCAGTTCCATATCTTTAAGCTAAATATATGGAGAAGGTATTTGACGTAATAATCATTGGTGGTGGACAGAGTGGATTGGCTACAGCCTATTTTATGAGAAGAACTAAATTAGATTATCTAGTTCTTGACGATCAAAATGAGGCTGGGGGTGCCTGGCTCCATGGCTGGGATTCGCTAAAGTTATTTTCACCTGCAGAACACAGTTCATTACCAGGTTGGCTTATGCCAAAATCATCTAATGAATATCCTGACAGAGAACATGTCATCAACTACTTGATGCAATATGAGGATCGATATAAGATTCCTATTGAAAGACCAGTGAAAGTTGAAAATGTAAGTAAAGACAAGGATATCTTTTTAATCAATACAGACAAAGGCATTTATAAATGCAAAGCGCTTATCAGTGCCACTGGCAGTTGGCAAAGGCCTTTTATTCCTCATTACCCAAATTTCAATACTTATAAGGGCATATCTATTCACTCTGCCAACTATAAAAATGCCAAGGATTTGGCCGATAAAAAAGTTCTAATAATAGGAGGTGGCAACTCAGGAGCTCAAATTTTAGCAGAAGTTTCCAAAGTAGCTGATACAAATTGGGTGACTCTCAATGAACCCAAGTTTCTTCCTGATGAAGTGGATGGACGTTACTTATTTGAATTCGCTACAAAACAATATAAGGCCAAACTGGAAGGCCGAGAAATACAACCGGTGGGTTCACTTGGTGACGTGGTAATGGTTGATAGCGTCAAAGAAGCAAGGGGAAGAAAAGCGCTTGATAGTAAAAGACCTTTTGAGTCGTTTTATGAAAATGGTGTTATCTGGGAAGA
Source organism: uncultured Roseivirgaceae bacterium (assembly GCA_964351175.1). Lineage (GTDB taxonomy): Bacteria > Bacteroidota > Bacteroidia > Cytophagales > Cyclobacteriaceae > Fulvivirga. The sequence goes on from CAYGNU010000352.1 coordinate 1,805, forward strand.
TGGAAGCCAACAGGAATTTGATGTTGTCATCTGGTGTACCGGCTTTAAACCAGCATTAAACCACCTAAATGGTTTAGGTCTTTCCTCGGAAGAGAAACCTAAAACTCAATCAACAAAATCAAAAGATATTGAAGGTCTTTGGTTGGTGGGTTATGGTAGCTGGACAGGCTATGCCTCAGCAACCTTAATTGGTGTTGGTCGCACCGCCCGTCAAACAGCTCTAGAAGTGCAAGATTATATTACTAATTAAACCTCCTTATCCAATAAATCTGTCACCACCCAGTACCTCGGATCATCAATGGAGGTTTCAATAACATTGTCAAATTCTGGATCCGCTTTAAGCAAAAGGTTTTTACATTCAGGGCTCAGATGAGTCAGTTTTACCGACTTACCTAATTCAATATATTTATTAGCGATATTACGTACAGCCTCCATACCAGAATGATCCGTTACTTTAGATTCTATAAAGTCTATTTCAATTTTATCAGGATCTGTAGCTGCATCAAATTTTTGAGTGAAATTCTGAACAGAACCAAAGAACAAAGGACCCCAAATTTCATACACTTTAGTGCCGTCTTCTTTAATACTTTTTCTAGCTCGGATCATGGTAGCGTTTTTCCAAGCGAATACAAGAGCAGAGATAATGACGCCTGAAATCACGGCTATGGCAAGATCTTGCCATACGGTTATTGCTGAAACCACAACCAGTACAAATGCATCTGATTTAGGTATTTTATTAATCACTCTAAAACTACTCCATGCGAATGTGCCTATTACCACCATAAACATAACACCTACCAAAGCAGCTATCGGAATTTGTTCAATTAAAGGTGCCCCAAAAAGCACAAAGCATAATAATGCGATAGCAGCCACAACGCCTGACAACCTACCTCTTCCACCTGAGTTGATATTGATAATAGACTGACCGATCATAGCGCAGCCTCCCATTCCACCAAAAAGGCCATTTAAAATATTAGCCCCGCCCTGAGCCACACATTCTCTATTGCCACTACCACGCGTATCAGTCATTTCATCAATAAGATTCAGTGTCATTAACGATTCAATCAGTCCAACCGCAGCAAGTAAAAATGCTGTAGAAATAATCAATCCCCAATTCCCATTTAGTGTATCTAACAAGCCAAAAATCTGTAATTGAAAAGTTGGCAATCCACCTTCAAGACCATCACCACCACCATTTCTAATAAATGATCCGACAGTGCTTACATCCATTCCACCAAAAATGGTGATCCCAGCAACAACAACAATCGCAGTTAAAGCTGCTGGCAACTTTTTAGTAAGCTTAGGTAAGCCAAACATTATACCCATAGTCAAGGCTACAAAACCTATCATTGTCAACAGATCCGTACCTTGAAGCCACTGCACTTCACCATTTACATTCTCTTTAAAAAGCCCGAGCTGCGATAAGAAAATTACAATAGCTAGACCATTGACAAAACCCATCATAACCGGATGGGGAATTAGCCTCACAAACTTACCGAGCCTTAAAACACCTGCACTTATTTGTATAGCTCCAACTATAAGGAGTGTTATAAAAAGCCATTGTAAACCAAGGTTCTCTACAGGATTGGCCAAGCTGTCGCCAACTATATTACCTTGCTGAATCATGTGAACCATTACCACTGCCATGGCCCCTGTAGCTCCTGATATCATACCAGGTCTACCACCAAATAAAGCCGTGACAAGTCCCATCATAAAGGCTCCGTAAAGCCCTACCAAAGGATCTATACCGGCCACAAAAGCAAAGGCTACTGCCTCAGGCACCAAAGCTAGTGCTACAGTAAGACCTGATAGAACATCGTTTTTAGGATTAAAAGTAAAGCTGTGGAATATTTTACGCATGGCTCATTTATATTAAAAAGGGCGCAAATGTAGCCTTAATAATACCCAATTGACAGCTTTGAGAATCTTTATTATTATTCAATCGATTGCAGTTTTGACTGTATGCTGTTAGGCAACAAATTAAGTGTACCTTTGCCATTCATAAAGAAATGACTCTATTAATAAATTGTCGTTTCACAAACAATTTATATGTCATTTAACAATCTTGGGCTGTCCAATGCCCTGCTAAAAGCAATTAGCGAAAAAGGATACACTACCCCATCTCCAATTCAGAAAAAGGCCATCCCTGTAGTATTACAAGGCAAAGACCTTTTAGCATCTGCTCAAACAGGAACGGGAAAAACTGCAGGATTTGCGGTGCCGATGTTGCAAAATTTAAGTAAAAACCATTCTAGTGGCAGAAGAAAAATCCGAGCACTGATACTTACTCCCACTAGGGAATTAGCAGCTCAGGTTTTTGAAGATGTAAAATACTATGGAAAGTACGTGGATATGAAAGCCACCGTGATTTTTGGAGGTGTTAATCAAAATCCACAAGTAAAAGAGATTAGAAGTGGTGTTGATGTACTAGTCGCCACACCAGGAAGACTAATTGACCTACACAGCCAAAATTTACTATCACTTGCAAGTGTTGAAATACTTGTTCTTGATGAGGCTGACAGGATGTTAGACATGGGTTTTCTTAGAGATATTAAAAGAATCATCAATCTGATTCCAGTAAAAAGACAAAACCTATTGTTCTCTGCTACTTTCTCAAAAGATATTAGAGCATTAGCCAATGGGCTTTTGAATAATCCTGTATCAGTAGAAGCTACACCTGAGAATACCACTGTTGAAAAAATCGATCAACTCGTGTATCGCGTGGATAAGGGTGATAAAAACAACCTATTAGCCAAGTTAATTGATGATGGCGATTGGCAGCAGGTTTTGGTCTTTACTAGAACAAAACACGGTGCCAATAAATTAAGTGAAAAACTAACGAAAGGTGGAATACATTCATCAGCTATTCATGGTAATAAGAGCCAAGGTGCCAGAACCAAAGCATTGGCTGATTTCAAAAGTGGTAAGATTCGCGTATTAGTAGCTACAGATATTGCTGCCAGAGGCTTAGATATTCCATTATTACCTCACGTTATCAACTATGAACTACCAAATATAGCTGAAGACTATGTACATAGAATAGGCCGAACCGGTCGTGCTGGTGCTGATGGACAAGCCATTTCATTAGTTTGTATAGATGAGGTTGACTATTTAAGTGATATCCAAAAGTTAATAGGTATGCGACTTCCATCAGAAATTGTTGAAGGATTCGAGCCAAATAACATTCCATCTGAGCCTAAAAGTAAAAATGGCAGAGGAGGAAACTCTAGAAATAACAATTCTTCAAGAAACTCAAACACTAGAAACGCTAATAGTGGAAAGCGACCTAGAACAGATGGCGCCAAAAAGAAGAATTTTAATAGATCTTCAAGGACTAGATAAAATTAATGGAGGCTATCTCAAAAGCAATGAAATAGCGTCTTTGCGAGGAAACGAAGCAATCTT
>CAYGNU010000353.1:0-5167 GCA_964351175.1 uncultured Roseivirgaceae bacterium
CAAACTAATATTTTCATTTAAATTTTATGGATTTAAAATGTTGTAAATTAACCTTATAATTTTGCCCGTGAAGATAGCGAATAATGGAGCAAATAAAAATTGAAACAGTGACGAATTCGAACAGATTAGAACAACTACTAAAGTATCTTGATGAAGACCCTAAAGATGCCTTTACACTATATGCAATAGCAATGGAATATATGAAAGGTGACCTAAAAAAGTCTAGAAATTATTTTGAAAAACTCCTTAAGGAGCACCCTAATTACCTCGCCACTTACTATCAGGTAGGACATTTATATGAGGCACTGGATTAAGAAGTATTGGCTATCGATAGCTACAAAAAGGGAATTATCATAGCACAAGAGCAAAACAATCAGACAACGCTAAGAGAGCTTAAGAATGCATTAGATGAACTGGAATTTTAATCAAATTATTCTACTAATATTTTTAGTAATTACTATTATAACTATTTGAAAATCAGTTAATTTAATATTACTTAACTCAAGTTAAAGTTTAATAACTACTTTGCCTAACTTATTAGAACTGGCTATCTCATCAAATGCCGAAATAATATTATCAAAGTCAATGACTGAACCCACAACCGGAACAATTTTATATTTGTTCACATAGGCTAACATGGCTTTAAATTCTTTGTCACTTCCCATTGTAGACCCTTGTAATGTTATCTGATTCCAGAACATTCTATAAAGGTCTAGTGAAGATGGTAGCCCATTGGTTGCACCATAAAAAACAATGCGCCCTGCGGGTCGCATCAATTTAATAAACGTATTTATCTGCTCCCCTCCTGCACTATCAATAACAACATCAAAACCTCCTTTGGTTTGCCACAGGTTTTTAAACCAGTCTGATTCCTGATAATTGAACCCTCCAACAGCTCCCATTTCAATTGCCTTTTTTATCTTAGATTCACTGCTTGATGTGACATAAACATTTGCACCTGCCGTAACCGCAAACTGGAAAGCAAACTGTGCTACTCCCCCTCCGAACCCGGAAATCAAAACATTGTCTCCAGCCTTAATTTGTGCTTTTGAAAAGCAAGCACGGAAAGCAGTAAGTCCAGCTAGTGGCAGTGCTGCTGCCTCCTCATCCTTTAGGTGTTTTGGGATATCATGAATCCGATCAAAACCCACTTCAACGAGTTCAGCAAATGTGCCATTGGAAGGCATGCCCAATATAGCATAGTCACGAGATTGAGTTAATTCATTATCTCCCCACTTGATATTAGGATTGATAATTACCTTGCGACCAATATTTTTCTTGTTAACTCCTTCTCCAACTTCAGTAATTTCACCTACTGCATCAGAGCCTAAAATGGAACCGAATTTTATATTTGGGTATTTACTCTCACGAATAAATTGATCTCGTTTATTTAATGCTGCTGCAGAAACTTTAACCAAAACATTCCCTGATCCTACTTTAGGAACAGGTGCCTGAATTAATTTTATAACCCCTTTTGATGCTATAGAAAGTGCCCTCATTGTCTTTATGATGTTTGCAATGAAGTTACCAAAAGGGACTGAACCCTACAATATGAAAGTGATATTAATTAAAACGGAGCGTCTTCATCATCATCGCCACCAGAATACCCAAAACCTCCTGAATTTGGCTTATCATCTTCTCCAGAATTCAATTTACTACCAAAAGTCATAGTATTAGAGTCATCAAACTCATTGGGTATTCCCGCTGCTCCCGGAAATGGATCTCCGAAGGAATGGTTATCCAAATCAGCAAACTTGGTATACTTACCGATAAATTTAAGCTGAACATTTTCTAAAGATCCATTTCTATGCTTTGCTATTATTACTTCGCCAACCCCTGCCATAGGCATGCCGTTTTCGTCTTCAGTAATTCCGTAATACTCTGGACGGTAAAGGAACATTACCATATCCGCATCCTGCTCAATAGATCCTGATTCTCTTAAATCTGATAGCTGAGGTCTCTTGTCTCCGCCTCGAGTTTCCACTGCTCTACTCAACTGTGACAGGGCAATTACCGGAACTTCCAACTCTTTAGCAATACCTTTCAATGCTCTAGAAATAGAAGCGATTTCCTGTTCACGATTACCTCCACCCTTTGAACTATCACCACTCATTAACTGCAAGTAATCAATAACGATTAGCTGTACGTCATGCTGTGCCTTCAGTCTTCTACATTTAGCTCTTAACTCTAGAATAGAAAGTGCTGGGGTGTCATCAATAAATATTGGAGCATTACTGAGTTTGTTGGTTTTGTGAATTAACTGCTGCCACTCGTGGTCGGCAAGATTTCCTTTCTTAATCTTTTCACTTTCTAACTGGGCTTCTGCTGATATCAATCTGTTAACCAACTGCACAGAACTCATCTCAAGAGAAAAGATTGCCACTGCATGATTGAAATCTACGGCCGCATTTCGAAGTGCTGAGACTACAAATGCTGTTTTACCCATACCAGGTCTGGCAGCAATAATTACCAAATCTGACTTTTGCCAACCCGATGTGACCCTATCAAGAGCAGTAAACCCACTGGCAATACCAGTAAGTCCATCTTTATGATTTTTTCGTTCTTCTAACTCATGAATCGCTTGAGCCATCAAAGATGTCATGCTATCATAATTCTTTCTAATGTTAGATTCGGATATCTCAAAGAGTGCACTTTCTGTTTTGTCCAATAATTGAAATACATCAGTAGTATCCTCATAGGCATCCTGATGGATTTCAGAAGCTACTCTGATCAATTCTCGCTTAATCGACATTTCGGTAACAATACGAGCATGATACTCGATATTGGCAGCAGAAGACACCTTAGAGGTAAGTTCTGCGATGTAGTAAGAACCTCCTACAAATTCCACTTTACCATTCTTTCGTAGCTGACTTACCACAGTACGCATATCTACCGGCTGCGAATTATTAAATAACGTGACGATAGCGGAATAAATCTCCTTATGGGTGTCCAGATAAAAACTCTGAGGAGTAAGGATGTCAATAACGGCTGTAAGTGCGTCTTTTTCTAGCATTAACGCACCCAAAACCGCTTCTTCCAAATCTATCGCCTGAGGAGGCAATTTGCCTAAAGTATCGTTAATATCTTTAACTAACCTATTAGACTTATGACCTACTCTTAAAGACGAAGATTTGTTTTCCATGTAGTGATTGTTGGATTATTTTTTAATGACAAGTTCAAACCTAAAAAGAAAATAAAAGCTGACCAATTCTAGTGGATTTACTAAAGAAAATAACACTTGTTCATAAAAAATTCACCCCATCTTGTGCATGCGAATTTTTTACACTTTGAATTCTTCATTTTCCACAGTTGGTAATGACCTATCCACTTTTATATGTGTAAAACTAATTCCCTCATTCACAAATTTTAAAGTTATCCACATACTTATGCACAACGTTCAAAGTATCAAAATAGTCCCGAAATATTAATTTTTATTCTATTTTTGACACTTAACATTTTCACTTCATGAGTACATCATCTCAAAATATTCACTTTATAGCCATTGGAGGCAGTATCATGCACAATTTGGCTATCGCTTTAAAGAAAAAAGGACATCAAGTTACCGGTTCAGATGATGAAATATTTGAACCCTCTAAGTCTAGTCTTACCGTTAATGGTTTGCTGCCTGATAAAGAAGGTTGGAATCCCGATAGGATCAGTAGTAACCTTGATGCTGTCATTTTAGGAATGCATGCTCGAGAGGACAACCCCGAACTACTTAAAGCCAAAGAACTTGGTGTAAAAATCTATTCCTTTCCTGATTACATCTACGAGCAGTCCATTAACAAACAAAGAATTGTAATTGCAGGAAGTCATGGTAAAACCACCATTACTTCTATTGTTATGCATGTGCTAAAATATTATAACCGTCAATTTGATTATGCAGTAGGTGCAAGAATTGCTGGATTTGAAGATATGGTGCAGCTGTCTGACGCTCCAATTATAGTCATAGAGGGTGATGAATATTTATCATCGCCTATTGATCGAACTCCTAAGTTTTTAAAATATCATCATCATATTGGTTTGATTTCAGGTGTAGCTTGGGATCATATTAACGTATTCCCTTCTGAGGAAGATTATGTAAAACAATTTGATCTTTTTGCAGATGCCACACCAAAAGCTGGCACCCTGATATTCAGCGAAGACGACTCCTTAGGTACAGTGATTGGAAGCAAAGAGCGAGAAGATGTTGTAGAGATTCCTTACAAAACACATCCATACATTATTGAAGAAGGGGTTACTTATCTTACTAATGGCAATGAGAATATTCCTGTTAAGTTGTTCGGTAAGCATAACTTACAAAATATCAGCGGAGCCATGGAGGTGTTAAAAAGAATTGGAATTTCTGCTGACCAATTTTATCTAGCAATTCAGTCTTTTAAAGGTGCTGATAAACGATTAGAACTTATTGGTGAAAGAAAAGGAGTGTCTATTTACAAAGATTATGCGCATGCCCCTTCAAAAGTAAAAGCAACGACTTTGGCTGTGAAGGAACAGTACCCAGCAAGAGATTTAGTTGCATGTCTAGAACTTCATACTTTCAGCAGTTTGAATAAAGACTTTTTGAGTCAATACAAAGGAACGATGAAGTATTGTAATGTTCCAATAGTGTTTTATAGTCCTGCCACGCTAGTGCATAAAATGCAAGAAGCCATATCAAAAGATGATATCAAAAAAAGCTTTGGAGAAAGCAACCTTCATGTTTTTGATGATAAAGAAGAAATGCTGGAGTTTATAAAATCGCAAAAATGGGAAAATAGAAACCTTTTAATGATGACTTCAGGCACCTTTAATGGTCTTGACTACAAATCATTACCTGACATGCTGAAATAATACAGCAAAATCTAATTGAATGAAATTAAACTTAAAGAATCCACTCACATTTTTTGATCTTGAAACTACTGGTACTAATACCGTACAAGACCGGATTGTTGAAATATCAGTTGTTAAGCTTTTACCCAATGGGGAAAGAATTGTAAAAACCCATAAGATTAATCCTACGGTACCTATCCCCATAGAAACTAGTCTTATTCATGGTATTTATGATGAGGATGTTAAGGATGCCCCTGCTTTTAAGAATATTGCCAAAAGTCTTGCCCAATTTCTGGAAGGTTCAGATTTAGCAGGATTCAATATCTTGAAATTTGATGTGCCTTTACTTGTAGAG
>CAYGNU010000354.1:0-5156 GCA_964351175.1 uncultured Roseivirgaceae bacterium
GGTGGATGATACAAACGCCTTTACAAGAGACTTGATTAAAGGGAGTTTTAGAAATTGGGGAGCTGAGACACGATTGCTAAGTCGCTATAAAATTGCTGATAAGGATGCTGTTTTTTTAATAGGAAGTAAATATTACCAGTCACAAAATAGTTCTATACAAGGCCCCGGCAATGGATCAGATGATGCCAATTTTTCCTTTAATAATGATCAGTTTCCTGACTATGCTAATCAATCAGATTTTGAATTCCCCAACCTCAACCTTGCGGTTTTTGGTGAGAACATCTTTTTTCTAACTGATAAACTCTCCCTCACTCCAGGATTTCGTTTTGAATATATCAAAACTGAATCTGAAGGCACATATGCTGATATCAATTATGACAATGCAGGTAATGTAATCTTTCGTCAGCAAACTGCCGATAACCGTATTTTCGAGCGCAATATAGTATTATTTGGACTTGGCATGAGCTATCAGCAAAACGACATGCTGGAGTTGTATACCAACATCTCGCAAAATTATCGTTCTGTTACTTTTAGTGATATCAGAGTGGTAAACCCAACCTTTATTATCGATCCAGATATTAGTGATGAAAATGGATTTACGAGCGATTTTGGTCTGAGAGGCAAATGGAAAAAGCACCTTTCTTTTGATATCGGAGGCTTTTTAATCAGATACAATGACAGGATTGGAACAGTATTGGAATCATTTGGTGCCAATAAGGGTGACCGCGTAAGAAAGAATGTCGGTGATGCATTGATCTACGGTTCAGAAGTATTTGTTGAGTGGAATGCTGCGGCTTCAATGTTTGATCAGAGCTCAAATGTCATTGTATCGCCATTTATAAATATGGCATTTACTAAATCAGAATACCTACGAACAGAAGAGAGTAACATACAAGGCAAGCAGGTAGAATTTATACCTGATATCAATCTTAAAACAGGACTACGATTAGGGTTGGGCAATTTACTTTTTAGTACGCAATGGACTTATATATCTCAACAGTTTACCGATGCTGAAAATACACCTATTCCTAATCCGGGAGATAGCCGTGAGGGCGTAATTGGTGAGATTCCTGCCTACAATATTTTGGACGTTAGCGCATCTTATCGTTATAAATGGCTTACCCTAGAGGCTGGTTCAAATAATTTGCTCGACAATAAATACTTCACTAGAAGAGCGGTTGGCTATCCCGGTCCAGGAATTATCCCAGCCGACCCAAGAACGTTCTATATGGGGCTGGAAATTAAACTTTGATCAATTTGCGGCCAGTTGCATTAGTAATCCACAAAGCCATGCACCGTAAGTACCAAGTGCATACCCCATAACTGCAAGCAAAACGCCTACAGGTGCTAAAGACGGATGAAAAGCTGCAGCCAAGACGGGTGCAGAAGCAGCCCCTCCAATATTGGCCTTTGACCCAACAGCTAAGAAGAAGAAAGGAGAATGTGAAAGTCTAGCAGCGATTATCATAATAATTGCATGAAAAGCCATCCATATCAATCCTACTAGAAAAAATCCAGGGTTATAAAATATAGCCATTACATCCATTTTCATACCTATAGTAGCTACAAGAATAAAAATGAAGACCGTTCCTATTTTAGAAGCACCTGCTCCTTCATATTCTCTTAATTTGGTAAAGGAAACAATAATTCCAATTGTTGTGGCTAATACAATTATCCAGAAAAATTTGCTATCAAGGCTGAACTTTGCAAGTTCGGGCATGCCATTAGCAATTGCAGGAGCAATCCAGTCCGCACCAGCGTGCGCCAATCCAGTAATACCAAACCCTATACCTAAAATAAGCATCAAATCGGTTACTGAAGGATTTCTGGCTATGCTCATACTATAAGCTTCCATTTTATCACGCAGCGCTGTAATGGAGCTATTATCGGCCTTGAAGAATTTATTAATCTGTTCTTTTCTACCAATACCCAATAAAAGGATCGCCATCCAAATTTCTGCGACAATAACATCTACTGTTATACTCACAGAATATAGCTCATCAGATGGTTTAAAAACCTCATACATGGCAGCCTGATTTGCACCCCCTCCTATCCAACTTCCTGCTATTGTTGACATCCCGCGCCATACAGCATTTGGCCCTATACCTCCAATTGCATCAGGACTGAAAAATGACATAATGAGAATGGCTAAAGGGCCTCCAAGTATTACCCCAACAGTAGCGGCAAAAAACATGATTAAAGCTTTTGGTCCTAATTTAAAGATCTCTTTGAGATCGATACTCAATGTCAGCAACACAAGACAAGCAGGTAAAAGAAACCTCGAAGCCACAAAATATAATTGCGATGCCTCGGCATCAACTAATCCAAAAGTATTGAGTAGCGATGGCAGAAAATATGAAAGTAAAATAACAGGGATGTAGGTGTAGAACTTTTTCCAAAATGGAGTCTTGAGAGTAGATGTTTTAAATATAAGCGCCAATAGAACCATCAAAATCCCAAAAATTACTGCATCATTGGTAAGTAAAACCTCTTTATGTTCCATCCTTTTGAATTGTTTTATGAAAGCAAACTAATAGATTAAAGGAGAAATGACAAATTCATTTATTTTAGAGAGAATGAATTACTTACCCCAAGAAATAGAGCATTGGCTATCGATGAAAATTGGAACAATCGATTCGTTCCACGCTATAAGTGGCGGTTGCATAAATTATACTGGGTCTATATTGACCAAAAAAGGCTCGTATTTTATTAAATGGAATAACTCCCAAGAATTTCCTGAAATTTTCCAAAAAGAAGCTAAAGGACTTGATCTCTTGAGGATGGGTATACTTCGAGTTCCAGAAGTTATAGACGTATTTGAAGGAAATGAATATTCCTGCCTGCTATTGGAGAATATCCAATCCGCTGTAAAATCAAAAGATTACTGGACGCAACTTGGCGAAGGTCTAGCCTTTCAACACAAAATACCAAGTGAAATATATGGGTTAGAATACAATAACTACATGGGTTCCTTACCACAAATTAATTCAACATCTCAAAATTGGTTGGAGTTTTTTATCTCTAATCGTTTGAAACCTCAGGTCAAACTCGCACGTGACAATAATTTAATTGACTCAAAAGTCAGTAAAGATTTTGACAGCTTATATACTAAATTGGACAACGTTTTGTATGTTGATCCTCCCGCTCTGGTTCATGGAGATTTATGGAATGGAAATATCATGAGTGATAATCATGGTTTCCCAGTACTAATTGATCCTGCTACCTATTATGGCAATAGAGAAGTAGATTTGGCAATGACTCACCTATTTGGAGGATTTGAACATCAATTTTATGAAGCTTATAGGTCCAACTACCCCCTAATTGGGGATTTAGAATCAAGAATTGATATTTACAATTTATACCCTTTACTCATCCATCTTAACCTTTTTGGTAGGGGTTATTTGGGTCAGATTCTTTCTATCCTAAAACGGTTTAACTACTAATTCTATTATTAACTTCTTGTCCATATTAGTATGTTTGTAAGATTGGCCAATTCACTTTAATCTATGTTAAAAATTGACATGCATACTCACATTATTCCAGAGCATATGCCTAACTGGACTGATAAATTCGGGTATGGAGATTTCATCTACTTACAACATCATAAACCGGGCTTTGCCAAGATGATGAAGGGAAATCAATTTTTTAGAGAAATAGAGGCCAATTGCTGGGATCCAGAACTAAGAATTGAAGACTATAAAAAATTCAATACACAAGTTCAAGTAGTATGTACAATCCCTGTTATGTTTTCCTACTGGGCCAATGCGAATGATTGTCTGGAATTAAGTAATTTTTTGAATGATCACATTGCTGATCTTGTTACTAAATATCCAAAGAATTATATCGGACTTGGTACCCTTCCCATGCAAGATGCTGACTTAGCGATTGAAGAGCTAGAACGCTGTAAAGAAATTGGACTTGTTGGTATACAAATTGGGTCAAACATCAATGACGAGAATTTAAGTGAAGATCAATTTTTTCCGATTTTTGAAGCCTGCGAAGCATTAGGTATGGCTGTGATGGTTCATCCATGGAATATGATGGGCTTTAAGAATATGACTAAATATTGGCTCCCATGGCTAGTTGGCATGCCTGCTGAAACATCAAGAGCCATGTGTTCTATGATATTTTCAGGAATATTTGAAAGACTTCCGAACCTAAGGGTAAACTTTGTTCATGCTGGAGGATCCTTTCTACCTACAATAGGCAGAATAGAGCATGGTTTTAACTGTAGACCTGACCTTGTGGCTGTTGATAACCCAATCAATCCTAGAGAATATTTGTCTAAATTTTGGGTAGACTGCATTACTCACGATCCCAAAATGCTTGATTATGTATTAGATGTTCAAGGATCAAAAAAAGTGACTTTAGGTTCAGACTACCCATTCCCACTAGGGGATTTAGAAATTGGCAAGTTTATTGAAGAAATGCCATTGTCAAAGGCTGTTGTTGAAGACATATTTTGTAATTCAACACTTGAGTGGTTGAACTTAAACAAGAAAGATTTTATTCAATGAACAAATTATTAATCGCCATAATATTATTAGTGCCCAGTGTTCTTAAGGCTCAAACTCAAGAAGATATAGTAAGGCAGTTAGAAATGGATCAAGTCCAGGCTAAGAATGCTGAGATCATGAGAACCATGGATTTAGGTATTGATCTAATGAATGAAGGCAACTATGAAGAAGCTAATAATAAATTCAAAGATGTGCTATCTAAGGCAAAAGTAGTTCCTACCGATCTCACCTTCTATTTTGGTAAAAACTCATTCTTCATGGGTAAATACAAACAAAGCATTGACTGGTTAAACAAATATTTGCAGTTAAAAGGCACTTCTGGCAGATACTATGAGGAATGCACCGAATTGCTTGTTAAATCTGAAAAGGCTTATATGCTGGTGAGAGAAGATGAGCGTAAAGAAGCTCAATCGATTCTGTCAACTAATTATGAAATTGACTGTGGTCCTTCTGGCAAGGTATCCTGCCCAGTGTGCTCAGGCACAGGAGTTATAATTCAAAGAGGCGCCTTTGGCGATGTTTATAAAACCTGCCCTTATAGTGACGAACATGGATACCTGACTTGTGAAGAATATAACCTATTACTCAGAGGTGAGTTAAAACCCAAATTTTAGTTAGTTTTGCATGTTTGATAAATCA
>CAYGNU010000355.1:0-5145 GCA_964351175.1 uncultured Roseivirgaceae bacterium
TTTTTGTTCTGGTAGGCTTTCCATTAACCAAATTGTGGTAGATACAGAAATATTATTTTTTTTGAGTTTTGAGGCTATTTCATCTGTATTTTTTTTGAGGTATTCGATATATTCAACAGCATTTTTAGAGTTAACACCTCCAAATTCTCGCATGGTTGCTTTGGTTATTTCTTCGATATGGGCTAATTCAGATTGTCCAGACGTATAAAAATCTGCCAATGTTTTATCTATGGATAAATGCCCGATAACAGGTATATTCTGTACTTTGGATTCCTCTATAATTAAATCAAAAATATCTTTGTACATAAAAGTGCCCAACTTGATAGCATCATATCCTTGTAGCTTGAAATCTTTAATTGTTTCGCGAGCAGATTCAGCATCCTGAAAATGAATTACGCCTCCGTAATTTTTACTCATTTTAGCGTTAAATCCTTTTTGACTACCCAATTTACTAGAAGCGACAAAAATTTTTGGGCTAATCTCTCCAGCTTGAAATTCCTTTTTCCACTTCAAGTGCTTTTCTGTTCCAAACATTTCTGCAATACTGGTTACTCCGTTAGCAAGATTTAAGTACAAATCGTTTTTACTATTCAACAAATGAACATGAGTATCTGCCAATCCTGGAATCAAATATTTATCAGTACCGTCAATGTAATTAACATCATTATTTAGAGAGTCAATATTCACTATACTCTCGATCTTACCATTGTTTAAGATGACATTTTTAGCATTGAAATATCCTCCATCAGAAGAAAGTGTATTGATATTTTTAATACCAATTCTTTGATACGAATTAAAAAAGGAGGTTGGGTCAATAGTTTTAGTTAATTCGCCCGTATGTTTTTTCAGTTGATAAGTTGACCAGATATATTCACTAAAAAATGCGGTTATTAAAAGAAGAGCCAGACCAATAGTAATTCTTTTAATCAGTTTTTTATTGAATTTTATTTTCATCTTGTCAATGGGGTATACAACATTTCACTTAAAGATATAGATTAATCTGAGATCACTCGCTTCGTAAAGTCTCCAGCACTTTTACCCTAGCCGCCTTCCAGGTCTGAAAACCAACGGTAAGCCAGGCAATAACTAGCGTTAAAATTCCTGAACCAATAAAGAACCAAACACTCAGCACAATTTTAAAAGCGAAGTTGCTCAGCCATTGATTTACTAAGTAGTAGCCAGCACAATAAATACAAAGTTTCCCTGGGGCAGAGAAGCTGGATTTTAATTGTGTAGGTCATATTTCGCACATAGATAGTTTTTTAACATTTTACCTTATTTCTATTTTCCTTTTATTCCACGGATGTCCATCTAAATAGAAATCCATCCCTGTTTTTTCTTGAGCGTCTATTAATTTATTATGAATTTCAATAGACCTTAAGTACAGATCTGCTCTTAATTTATTAGTTTTTGTTAAATCCTTTTGAAATGGTCCGTCTAGTATTCCGAAAGTAGGTAAGTCTTTATTATCTACAACGGCACGATACCACTCTTCAATCATTATGTAACTGAATGGCGATATTTCACCTTTTTCCAATGCTATTTCTAGTTTAGGTTTAAAGTTTTGGTAAAGGGTATCCTTTTCATTGTATTGTTTTGAAATAGAATTGTTATGACTTAAAACCGTTGACATCCATGTCTCGGTTCCAATTAATTTCTCGCCTGGATATCCGTACTCTGACAAGATATCCAAGAACTCCTTGATCTGTTTCTCGCTGTGAGGCGCAAACTTCGTTTCGGCATATTTATCTTGTGCTTTTGAACTCAATCTGAAAAGAGCTCCAAAGGCTTTCTTTTGGTCTCTTTTGTACATTTTTTCAACTTTGTCTCTTAGAGGTTGATTGATAGAAGTAACATAAATACTATGTAGCTGTGGATACTCTTTTTTAATAGAATTAAAACCTTCGCTCTTTCTAAATGGATTTAAAAAATTATTTTTTTTAATAGATTTCATTGTCCACCCAGATTTGATACTATTTCTTAGAAGTCGCTTTCCTTCATCTTCATTGTTCAAGAAAAAGGCGAGCTGAGTTGCAATTTGATAATCTCTTAAAAAAGCAAACTCATAACTTTCAAAAAGCATATTGTATATCTTTAGCGCATCTATATAGTTTTCATTAGCAATAAGAATTTCGGCTTCCATTGTTTGTGTATGATATAGTCTATAGTCGACCTTTTCTGAAAGCCTATTTTTTATCAAAGCAATTTGCCCCATATGATTGGCTTGATGTTCCATCACATGATACCAAACCCAGTGATAATTCATACCGTCTTCTATATTAGATCCAAACCATTCATCATTTCGCGCTTGAAGTCCAATTAATGTTTTCTCTCTTACTTGATCCCAAATGTCCAAATAATACTGAATAGAATTGCCTTTATATTTTTCCCTAGTGTCCTTTCCAAGACCTGATGGTACTTCCCAAAAAATTGTCTCTTCTTCTGTCCAAGTCCTTTCTTCCAAACTTTCGACTTGATAATAAGATTCTGTAGCTGCTAAATGCATAATTAGAGCACCAATGCTGTTTGCTTTTTCATCAAATAAGAAGTCTGTTTGCTCTATTGTGAGGCTATCAACTTCTTCAGTAATGCGAATCTTTAAGTCTTCTAACATGTTCACCATGATTCCTATTTGATGGGAATAACCTTCTTCTTCAACTATTTGATATTGTCCATAAGTCACAATATAGGAGGTAAGGAAAAATAAGATACAAGTTGTTTTACGGATCGTGTTCATACTTTTATTAGTCATTATAGATCAGAAATTTCTATTACATTTAACCACAGTAAATTATTTACAATGGATTTTCTACTCACTCCTCAAAGTCTCCAACACATGCACTTTAGCCGCTTTAACGGTTTGAAATCCAACGGTTAGCCACGCTATCAACACAGTAAGTGCACCAGCACCTAAAAAGAACCAGAAGTTCAGTTCAATTTTAAAAGCGAAGCTGTTCAGCCAAAGGTTTATCAGGTAATACCCTAGCGGTAAACCTATTAAATTTGCCACTAACACCATCTTAGTATAGTCTTTAGAGAGGAGGACTACTATTTGTGAGTTAGCTGAGCCAAGGATCTTACGAATGCCTATTTCTTTCAAACGGATTTCAGCCGTAAAGGCGGCAAGTCCAAATAGGCCTAAGCAGGAGATAAGAATAGCTACACCTGCAAAGTATTTTGAAAGGGTAGACACCCTTTGCTCAGAAGCATAGAGCCGATTATAGCTGTCATCTAAAAACTGAAAATCAGGGGCTAAGCCATCATTTTGTTCTTTATAGTAAGTCTCAATAGCTTGAATAGTCTCTAATGTTTTTCCATTCTCTATTTTCACTATGGCATTGCCCGGGTTTGAACCAGCAATAAAAAATGCAGGCCGCACATCCTTGTACAATGATTCCAAATGAAAGTCATTTACCACGCCAATTATAGTCCAACTTTTCCCCCACATGTCAATGATTTTACCAGTGGGATCTTTAAGACCCATTTGATCAATAGCCGTTTGATTAAATATGAGATTATTTTTTTCGCTTTCAGTATCTTCGCTGAAGCCTCTGCCTTCCAGGATTTGAATGTTCATGGTACTAAAAAAGTCAGGGTCTACTTTTACATCATCAAAATCTACTACATCGCCTTCTTGCTTACCCTCCCAGATTAAGCCAGTGGTGTTGTTACGATCACCACTCGTTAAATCACCACGTATAGCTGACACAGAAATCACACCAGTTAATGTTTCCAAGTGATTTTTAAAGGCTGCATAATTGGGAATTGATTCATTGAAATAAATCACATTGTCACGATCGAATCCAAGGTTTTTATTTTTGATAAATTCAACCTGATGGGCTACCGTAAACACCATGAGGATAAGCATCAGTGAAATGGTAAATTGGAAAATGACTAGCCCTTTTCTGATCAATAGTGCTGATAAAGATTTGATTGCACCTCCTTTGAATATTTTGATCGGACTCAGACCAGAGAGATAGAGCGCAGGGTAACTGCCTGCTAATAAACCAGTAATTAAAGCAATGCCTGTTAATGAAAGCATCATTTCAAACGAGAGGTTCAGTGCTAACTGCTTCCCGGTTATGAGGTTAAATTGAGGGGTAATCAGATAGACAATTAATAGAGCTAATGCCATAGAAAGCAAAGACATAATGAGTGCTTCAAATAAGTACTGAAAGATCAAGTCACTTCGTTTGGCACCAATTGATTTCTTAACGCCTATTTCTTTCATTCGTCTAGAAGCCCGTGCCGTAGCCAAATTCATGAAGTTTATACAGGCAATGACCAATAGAAATAGACCTATCATGGAGAACAGGATAACATAGGATATTCTACCACCTGCCTGCTTACCGTCTTCATAGTTTCCATAGAGGTACTGGCTAGAGTATTGTCTCAAAAATAGCTCGCCCTCAGAGTCAGGGTAATTCTCTTTAAGCATACTCGTAATCTTATTTTCAAACGCCTGAGTATCGGTGCCTTGTTTGAGTGTTGCGTATACACACGGATTATTATAATCCCAGCGCATAATATCCGTATTTAGGCTGGAGTAAAGATCGTAATTAAAGGCCAGGTTAAACTGAATACTGGCATTGGAAGGCATAGTCTCGAAGACTCCCGTGATAGTAAATTCACCACTGTATTTTCCTAATTCATAGCTAAAAGCTTTTCCAAGTGCAGCTCCTGCAGAACCATAAAGTTCGGTGGCTAAGTCTTCAGAAATGGCACATGAGTACTTATCGGAAAGTAAGCTTGTCTTATCTCCTGCTAATAATTCATAAGTAAATACATTGAAGAAGTCCTTTTCAACATATTTTGCTCTGACCTTTACTTTTCGATCTTGCATCTTGATTTTGCCACGATAGGCATAATTACTGGGGGGGTATGTGGCAGTTACATACTCCACTTCTGGCATTTGCCTCTTTAATGCATTACTCAAAGGCATTGGGTTCCAATCCACAGTTTCTTTTGTGTGCCCTAAATCAAAAGTCTGCATGATCTGGAAGAGCCGATCATCATTTTTATGAAATTTATCTACTGAACGCTCATCCTGAACCCAAAGGAAAATAAGAAGTGCACACGCGAGCCCAGTGGCAAGTCCAAGTAGATTGATAAAAAAAGTACTCTTATACTTAAAGAAATTACGAT
>CAYGNU010000356.1:0-5141 GCA_964351175.1 uncultured Roseivirgaceae bacterium
TAAGACCTACTGCTTAGAAGGCAGTTGCTCTATCCAGCTGAGCTAGCGGACCAAATGATGACTCAGCGGAGAGAGGGGGATTCGAACCCCCGGTACAGTTTAACCCGTACGACAGTTTAGCAAACTGTTGGTTTCAGCCACTCACCCATCTCTCCATCTCAAATTTGAGAGTGCAAATATAAAAGAACTAATTCCAGTATTCCAAACACAATGTGAATAAAATCTTGCGTTTAATTTTTAACAGCCTTTTTCAGTTTTAACACTAATTATGACCAGTGGTATTTGGTCGCCAATTTGCCTTGTTTATATTTGCCGCAGTTCAAAAGAAAACCTATGTCTTGGTTATATTCATTTACACTTACAGAAGGCATTCTTAGCGGTTTATTCGCTATGTTTTATCTTGCCTACATTGTTAGGATAATTTCTACTGCAAGAAAGTTAAAAGTTGGATATGGCAATGTGTTTATCAAGCTATTAATCAGAACTATCTACTTCACGCTGATCATTATTGCTATTTTAGGACCCTCATTTGGTGAATCCAAACGAGAGGTCAAGTCCGTAGGTAAAGATATTTTTATGTTAGTTGACCTTTCTGAATCTATGAATGCAGCTGATATACAACCAACGCGACTTGAAAAAATCAAATTTGAATTAAAGAATATTGTAAAAGCATTTAACTCTGACAGGATGGGAATAATCATATTCTCTTCAGAATCATTCATGCAGTCACCTCTTACTTACGATCAGAATGCCCTCAATTTGTTTATAGAGACATTAAATACACGGCTTGTGCCCAATGCCGGTACTGACTTTGGCCCTCCATTGAGAATGGCGCTGGAAAAATTGAATGACGAGGAATCGCCACTTACACAGCAAAAATCAAAAGTAATCATTCTTATCAGTGATGGAGAGGATTTTGGCGAACAAACTGACGATGTCACTCAGGATATAGAAAAACAAGGAATTAAATTATTTACACTTGGCATAGGTACTGAAAGAGGTAGTAAAATAAGAGTAAGAGGTGGTTTTAAAAGGGATAAACAAGGTAATGAAGTCATCACGAAAATGGACTCAAAGTCTTTAAGAAAATTGGCAAGTGAAACAGATGGACAATATTTCGAAATTAACGAAACTAATAATGATGTTTCTCGCTTAATAAGTACAATAAACAAAATTGAAGGAGAACTGCGAGATACTCGTCAAGTAGACGTGTCCGCCAATAGATATTATTACTTTTTACTAGCAGCCTTATTTTTGATGTTATTAGATGTGATTACGAGTATTAAAGTTATAAGAATATGAAATATATAATTGGCATATTGTTGATAGCCTCTACTTTTGGCAACATTGGTGATATAGCTATGGTCAATTCACTAAAAAAGAAAGCCAAAGAGGCCTATAATCAAGGAAATTATCAAGCTGCCCTAGACCACTATCAATTTTTGGTTGATTCATTGAACATCGTTGATGACAATATCAAACTCAACATGGCAAATGCTTATTATCAATTAAATGATACCACTAATGCGATCAACAATTATAGTGACCTCTTATCAAGCAATAATAGAACTGTAAAATCTATTGCCAACCAGCAAACAGGCATTATCAAAAACAAGCAAAAAAAATATGAAGAAGCCCTCGATCATTTCAAGGAGGCTCTTAAAGCTGATCCAACTAATGAAGATGCTCGATACAATTACGAGCTTCTGAAAAAAGTATTGAAAGAGAAGGAAGAACAACAAAAGAACCAGGATCAAAAAGACGATAAGAATCAAGATAAGGAGAAGGAAGATAAAGAGAATAAAGATCAGCAGAATAAGGACCAGCAAAAGCAAGATCAAAACAAGGAGGATCAGGAGAAGCAAGACGAACAACAGCAAAATAAGGATCAAGAGGGTAAAGAAGATAAAGACAAACAGGACGAACAGCAAAAACAGGAAGAGCAAAAGAAAGAAGGTGAAGAAAAAGATAAGGAGCAGCAAAAACCGGAGGACGCAGAAAATAAAGATCAAGAAAAACCGAGTGATCAAGAGCCCTCTCTTTCAGAAAAACTGAAGGATATGAAAATATCAGAAGAGAAGGCTAAAATGATATTGGAAGCCATGAAAAATAATGAAATCCAATACATTCAGCAGAACAAGAGAAAGGCTACCAAGAAAAAAGATCCAGACAAACCAGATTGGTAATTGTTGTCTGATAATTAACTTTTTATCTCAGGTCATATTTCCTAGTTTTGTTGCCTAACGCTAGTTAGGTAAATTCATTAAGTATAAACCATATAAATCATGAAAGAAGTATATATAGTCGCTGCCGTAAGGACACCGATAGGCAGTTTTGGAGGCAGTTTAGCAAGTATTCCTGCAACTAAGCTTGGATCTGTGGCCATCAAAGGAGCTTTAGACAAAGCTGGTGTTGCAGCTTCAGAGGTTAACGAAGTATTTATAGGAAATGTAGTTTCTGCAAATCTGGGACAAGCTCCAGCAAGACAAGCAGCTATTGGCGCAGGTATTGGCTATAATGTTCCATGTACCACTGTGAATAAGGTATGTTCTTCTGGCATGAAGTCAGTAATACTTGGCGCTCAATCTATCATGCTAGGCATTAATGATGTTGTGGTTACTGGAGGTATGGAAAATATGTCTGATATCCCCTACTATGTGCCCAAAGCGAGATATGGGCTGGGTTATGGTCATGGCCAATTGATTGATGGATTGATGCACGATGGTTTATGGGAAGCATATCATGAATTCCCAATGGGAAATTGTGCTGATAATACGGCAAAAGAAATGAATATCAGTAGAGAAATGCAGGATGAGTACGCGATTAGCTCTTACAAAAGATCTGCTGCAGCCTGGGAATCAGGAAAATTTACAGATGAGATAATACCAGTTGAAGTACCACAAAGAAAAGGTGATCCTATCCTTTTTTCTGAAGATGAAGAATACAAGAATGTAAGGTTTGATAAAATACCAAGCTTAAGACCTGTATTCTCAAAAGAAGGTACAGTAACAGCAGCTAACGCATCAACAATTAATGATGGTGCTTCTGCTATCATATTAGTTAGTAAAGAGAAAATGGAAGAACTTGGCCTTAAGCCTCTCGCTAAAATCAGAGGATTCGCTGACGCTGCTCAAGAGCCAATATGGTTTACTACTGCGCCTTCACTGGCTATTCCAAAAGCTTTGAAACATGCAGGTATCGACAAGTCTGAAGTTGATTACTATGAAATTAACGAGGCATTTTCTGCTGTTGCGATAGCTAATAATCAAGAGCTTGGACTTGATCCGGAAAAAGTGAATGTCAATGGTGGAGCTGTAGCTCTTGGTCACCCACTTGGGGCTTCAGGTGCAAGAATTATCACTACCCTTAACAGTGTTCTCCATCAAAATCAAGGAAGTATTGGCGTAGCAGGTATATGCAATGGAGGTGGTGGTGCCTCTGCTATTGTCATAGAAGCACTTTAAGTCTTTACTTTAATAATATATTGAATAGCCCTGCGTTTTGTGTGGGGCTATTTTTATTTTTACTCTATGAAATCACTTCATCTTCTTGTTTTTGCATTTTTAACAGCCTCTGGCCTGTCAGCGCAGCAAATGATTTATACATTTTATGACGAAGATCAGACCATATTAAAGGAGAAGTATGAAACAATCAATGGTGATGAATCCAGTCTTAATGGCAAATACTTAAAATACCATGTAAATGGAAAAGTCGCTACAGAAGGCTCTTTTATAAACGGCTACAAGAGCGGCATATTCAAAGAATATTATGAAAGTGGGCAACTGCAACGTGAGATTAGCTTTGAAAATGGTGAGAAGCAAGGGCCTGTTAAGGTTTACAATGAGAAAGGAGTATTAATCCAATCTGCCTATTTCGATAATAACAAACTGTCTGACAGCCTCAATATTTTCTTTGACACCGGAGAAAGACGAACCCAAGGGTATTTCAAAAATGACAAGCCAGAAGGTTTGCTTTATGAATATTATGAAAGTGGGCAGATTAAAAGAGAGATTAATTATAACGAGGGCAACCAAACTGGTGTAACAAAGACCTACTACGAAAATGGGGTTTTAAGTACAGAGGGCAATTATCTGAGTGGAGTTCTTAACGGTTATTATAAAACCTACTTTGCCAATGGTAAAGTTGAGACAACCTCTTCTATGGATGCAGGTACTAAAACGGGAGCATTCATGAATTATGATTCTTTAGGTAATCTCTTACTTACTGGCACTTACAAAAATGGTAAGCTTGATGGAGAAAATATTGGCTACTACTCCTCCGGGACTTTAAAGCATAAATACTTTTATGAAGATGGAAAATTTGCCGGCACTAACATTCAATACTTTGAAAATGGCAATAAAGAAAAAGAAGTTGTCACTTCAAAAGATGGAAATAACAGGACCATAACCCATTACAACTTAGACGGTAAAAAGTCCAAAACAGAATCTTTCGAAGGAGAAA
Organism: uncultured Roseivirgaceae bacterium; assembly: GCA_964351175.1. Classification (GTDB taxonomy): domain Bacteria; phylum Bacteroidota; class Bacteroidia; order Cytophagales; family Cyclobacteriaceae; genus Fulvivirga. The sequence continues at coordinate 4,462 of CAYGNU010000356.1, forward strand.
AACCACATGGTGAATGGCTTTATTATGACGATGAGGGTTTTAAATCAAAAAGTGAAATTTATGATTTAGGCAGATTAAATGGATTAGTAACCCACTATTATAAAAGTGGAAAGATTCAGAAACAAGTTGAATATAAATATGACTATCGCTATGGAAATTCTACCACTTATTATGAAACGGGTGAAATAGAAACAATCACACCAGTCAGGAGTGACAAAAAGCACGGAGTTTATAAAAAGTTAAGCAAAGAAGGAATTATTATTGAAACTGGCGAATATGTGGGTAATAGAAAAGTAGGAAATTGGCATCAGTATGATGAGAACGGTAAATTAACCTTAACAGAAATTTATTTGGCAGGAAAGCTTACTGAAACAGTTATTCCAGAAGAAGACTCCGAAGGCAACTAGATAGATATAAAAAGCGAATTTGTATTTCATTTCATGGTCCGCTGAATTAAATTTGTTCACAATCTATGAAAGCACTCAAAGGAACAAATTTTTCCTTCCCAAATCAGACAAAATTTTACAGTGGTAAAGTAAGAGACGTTTACTACTTCGGGGACAAAATGGCCATGGTTGCCACAGATAGAATCTCTGCATTTGATGTTATCTTACCTGAAGCCATCCCATTTAAAGGACAAGAACTAAACCAAATAGCTGCCAAAAATTAAATAGCAACAA
>CAYGNU010000357.1:0-5139 GCA_964351175.1 uncultured Roseivirgaceae bacterium
TGTTAACCGTGATTGGGGTTATAATCCAGAAGGAAAAATGTTTGTAAATATTCCATCAAATCAGGACTATTTTATAATAAGAGATAAGCTCTCTCAACGACCTGAGGTGCTGGAAATGGCGGGCAGCGTAGAGCATATTGGTAAAGAACTGGTAAACGCTGAGGCAGAAATTAATGGTGAAATGCATGAATTAAAAGTAATCCATGCAGCGCCAAACTATGCTGAATTGATGGGCTTAAGACTCAAGCAAGGACGCTATTTTAACCCTGAAGCTAAAAGGGATCAACTGTCAGGCATTATTGTTAATCAAACATTACTCGATTGGTTTGAAGTCCCTTTTCCTAATGATCAGCCCCTCACTATTGATAGTGTTGATTATACAGTAATTGGTGTCGTGGAAGATTATCATTATTATCCTTTTGCATTTACCATAGTGCCTACGGCAATTATGGCGATGCCTGATTCTAATTACAATTTTCTTTCAATCAAACTGGCAGAAGGCACTGATAAAAAGATGTGTGAAACGGTAAAAACCATTTGGCACGAATCCGTAGAAAATGATTTGTATGAAGGACAGCAACAGGCGATGGTTTTCGAAGAGTTTTTTGTTGTAATGAGAGGTGTAAGTCATATTCTGCTTTTTACAGCAACCCTTGCAATCATTTTGTCCGCCATGGGCTTATTTGGGTTGGTTTCTTTGAATATGGATGCCAAAATCAAAGACTTTGGTATCAGAAAAGTAATGGGGGCTAATATTGGCCAGCTGTCACGTTTAGTATTTCGACCCTTTGTCATCTTATGGTTGGTTGGGGCATTAACTGGTGGTAGTCTGGCAGTTTTATTGGTATCTAAAATGCTTGATTTGATCTATGCCTATCACGCACCGGTTGGATTTGTGCCTTTATTAACTGCAGTGATTGTATTACTTGTTGTGATTGGCATTACCGTTGGTTTTCAATTACTCAAACTCAAAAAGTCAAATCCTGTGGATATATTGAAGATTGATTAGGAATTGATTTTTATAGAATTTCACAATTTATTTGTGTAAAACGGATAATTGACTAGTTTGCTAGACTAATTAATGCACAAGTCAATTATGAAGAAAATATCGATGTTACTCTGCATTTTAATAATAATTTCATGTGGAGATGAGGGTGATAGTCAACAAATCAAACCCGAACATTATTTCACCGGAAATGCTGATGTTAATACGCAAACTGAATTTGGGATAGCGCTAATGGGCGGAGCGGATGCTAACACCATTGCTGAGCAAGAGTCATTTAAATTTTTGGTAGAAAAATCTGGAGGTGGAGATTTTGTTGTTCTAAGATCATCAGGAAGTGATGGATATAATGACTTTATTTTCGAAGATATTGGAGGGGTAAATTCTGTTACCACTTTAGTGATTAGATCAAAGCAAGATGCCAATAATAGCTTTGTTACACAAACCATAAGAAATGCTGAAGCTATATTTATCGCAGGAGGAGATCAAAGTAATTATGTTAATTATTGGTCTAATTCTAAGCTTCAGGAAGCACTTAACTTTGTTTTAAACGATAAGAAAATTCCTATTGGAGGTACCAGTGCTGGTCTGGCGGTTTTAGGCGGATATTATTATGGAGCATTGTCTGAAGGGATTATTTCTTCAGAAGGGCTAAGTAATCCGTACCACCCAAATATGGAAGGGCTAACTAATGAAGCATTGATAAATGCCAATTTTTTGAGTGAAGTGATTACTGATTCTCATTATAGTGCAAGAGACAGACAGGGCAGACATTTTGCCTTTATGGCGAGACTAATGAAGGACAATGTATTAAGTAATGTCTATGGAATTGGTGTTGATGAAGCTACAGCTGCAATTATCGATAATACTGGTAAAGCCAAGATTTTTGGAAATGGGGATGTATATTTTTTAAAAGGTAATTCACAACCAGAAGTTTGTGAGAGTAATCAGTCGCTTACTTGGGACAATGATGGAAAAGCGGTGGAGGCTTTTATTGTTGATGGTACTTTTGACGGGGCTAATACATTTGATGTTGTTAGCTGGACCACTTCTGATGCTGATAGGACTTATTGGTCAGTTAAAGGCGGAGAATTTTTTGATTAAATTCACAAATCCTCTTTCGTATCAGAGTTTCATACTTATATTTAAAGTTGAGCTGAATTGTTTGCGCTAGTATTTAAGAGTTTATGAGGGCGTAGAGAATGTTAATTTGGCATTTCTTAAAAAATGGATAAAAAACCCAGATACCTTTCACTTGATGTGTTTCGTGGAGCAACGGTGTGCTTGATGATTACTGTTAATAACCCTGGAGAATGGGGGGTTCAGTACGGACCACTACAGCATGCTAGTTGGCACGGTCTAACATTGACGGATATGGTTTTCCCCGCATTTTTGTTTGCAGTTGGTAATGCTATGGCTTTTGCCATGGAAAAATATGAGCAGCAAGGGAATGCAGTTTTCTGGAGGAAAATTCTGAAAAGGAGCTTTCTAATTTTTATTATTGGCTATCTATTACAATGGTTTCCATTCTATGATTTTGACTCAAGTTCCTTTATTCCAGTATCCACCGTCAGAATTCCAGGAGTACTTCAGCGGATTGCACTTTGTTATGCCTTCGCTTCTGTGTTGATTCATTATTGTACCAAAAGGCAAGTGATTGTGACTAGTGGCCTGCTTTTGATAGGTTACTGGTTTGTACTTTGGTTTTTTGGTGAAGGATCAGATCCATATAGCATTTCAAACTATATTGGAAATGCTTTAGACATATCGGTTTTTGGAGTCGATAGAATTTATAATGGAGAGGGTGTCCCTTCTGATCCTGAAGGATTATTGAGTACAATCCCTGCCATTGTGAATGTGGTTCTGGGTTACTTTACAGGGGTCTTCATTAGAAAACAAGGAAACAACTATGAAACGATTGCCAAGCTTATGGTTGCAGGGATGAGCTTGGTTTTAGTTGGGTTATTTTGGGACTTATTTTTTCCGATAAACAAGAAGATTTGGACAAGCTCATATACGATACTATCCTCAGGTATTTGTGTGACTATCCTTGGATTGTTTATTTACCTTATAGAAATGAGGCAGATAAAAGGATGGACCTATTTTTTTGAAGTTTTTGGGCGAAATCCTTTGTTTATTTACATAGTATCTTGGGTGTTAGCAACCTTATTTTACATAGTTCAAATTGGAGGTGTTAGCCTTAATAATGGTCTTTATGGAACTTTCAATGCATTTTTATCAGCACCGGCTGCATCATTATTTTTTGCCATAGTGTTTACTTTGATAAATTGGAGTATTGGATATGCACTTGATAAAAGAAAAATTTACATAAAGGTTTAAGTAAACTCTCTTGTTAAAAATGATGCCTGACAAAGGCTTCCATGGCCTCATATTCTGCAAGCCCTAATGCATCATATAATGTTGCTGTTTCTTTGTTTCGGTCTTCAGCTCTTTTCCAAAATTCTCGCTTGTCGTTTCCTGGGTATACCGGGGAGTCTTTTTGTGATTGATGCTTAAATATGGCCATTCGTTTCCTAATTAATTCTTGTGGACTGATAGGTACCGCCATTTCAATATCCTCAATGTTCCATTCTTGCCATGCTCCTCGATACAACCAAACATAACATTCGCTAAGCCAAGATTCCTTTTTATCTTTCAGAATTTCAAGGGCCTTGAAAATCACATCTAAACATACCGCGTGGGTTCCATGAGGGTCTTGTAAATCACCTGCAGCAAATATCTGATGAGGTTTTGTCTTCTGTAGCAATTCAACCGTGATCTGAACATCTTCATTCGATATAGGATTCTTTTTAACCTGACCTGTCTCATAAAAAGGCAGGTTAAGAAAATGAATATTTTCCTTTTTTACCCCGCAATATCTACAACCAGCTTCTGCTTCTCCTTTCCGTATTAATCCTTTTATTGTTCTTACAAGTTCGGAATCCTGTTGACCAAGTTTTTTGCTGCTTATAAACTCTTGTAATACTTCGTTCTCTTTATTGAAATTTGTTTTTATTCCAAGGTTGTCCATTAGGTCAGTCGCAAATTGTGAGAATCGCCAAGCATCATCATCAAAGACTGCAATATTCCCTGAAGTCTGATAAGCAACATGAACATCATGTCCTTGATCAACAAGCCGCAGAAGAGTTCCACCCATGGATATTACATCATCATCAGGGTGAGGGCTAAATACAATGGATCTTTTTGCTTTTGGAGATGACCTTTCCGGACGCTTGCTGTCATCAGATCCAGGCTTTCCTCCTGGCCAGCCTGTGATGGTATTTTGAATACTGTTGAATGTATCTATGTTTAGCTGATAGGCATTTTCGGATTGAACGAGCAGTTCCATAAGTCCTGCATCTTTATAATCTTCATCAGTGAGCTTTAATATTGGTTTCTGTATTTTTAGACTAAGCCAAATGACAGCTCGATGTTTCATTTTGTCAGTCCAATTTACAACTCCAACTAGCCATGGTGTCTTATATCTTGCAAGTTCAGAAGCAGCTTTATCATCTATGATGACCTTTGTATTGGTGTGCTGCTGAAGAAAGGAAGCAGGTGTATCTTCAGTAATCTTTCCTTCTACCATTTGCTGTACAATTGGGGCCTTACCACTACCCCAGGCCATCATTATTATCCTCCTAGATTTCATGATTGTACCTACACCCATGGTTATGGCTCTTGTTGGCACATATTCTTCTTTTATGAAATCTTTAGCCGCATCTGCAATGGTAATTGGAGCCAGTTTTACCATTCGCGTAGAAGAAAAGAGTGTAGAAGGCGGCTCATTAAAGCCAATATGCCCGGTACGACCAATACCGAGTAATTGGAGATCAATTCCACCAGCTTTTTCTATTTTTTGTTCATACTCCAGACAGAATTCCATAACCTTATCTTCAGAAAGGGTTCCATCTGGGATATGGATGTTTTCCCGTTTAATATCTATATGATCAAACAAATGCTCATTCATGAAATACACATAACTCTGTAAAGAATCTGGCTCCATCGGAAAATATTCATCCAGATTAAAAGTAATTACATTGTTAAAACTAAGACCTTCCTCTTTATGCATTCGAATCAACTCATTATAAACAGTAATTGGAGAAGAACCTGTAGCCAAACCTAAAACAGCCGAT